>JAEZHQ010000513.1 GCA_023416455.1 Pseudomonadota bacterium
ATTCCGCCGCTTCGTGGATTTGCCATATCTCCGGATTTCGCCTTGTATATGATGGAGATACTGAACAGGTACAAGCCGAAGGCGATTCTTGAGTTTGGGTCCGGATTCAGTTCCCTGGTTTTGTCCAGGTACGCGGCGGCCGGTAGTGCGACGGTCCTTTCGCTCGATCATGAGCGGGACTACGGCGAGAAGACAACGCAGTTGCTTCGCAACTGGGGTTACGACGGCGTTCACACGCTTGTCCTTGCCGATGTGGTCGAGCAGGGGCATGGAGCGGGAACAGCCCTGTTCTACGACCGGGCGGCGCTTCCGTCCGGCCGGACGTTCGATTTCGTCCTTCTGGACGGGCCTCCCCAGGCGTTCGGCCTGACCGTGCGCGGCGGCATGCTGCCCCTGTTCCGGGACGTTCTGGACGACGGGTGCATCCTCCTCCTCGATGATTACTACCGCCCCGGCGAGCGGAGCGTGGTCGCGGACTGGGTGAGGGACGGATGGGTCGAGATCATCGAAGAGAACAAATCCGTCGAGAAGCATTCGGCCGTGCTTCGGTTGAAGGAGGGCGTGACACGGCCGGGGCCATGAAGGCTCCGGCCGCGACGCTCTTCGAAGGGCGTGGGGCGAAGCACGTGGGAAAAACGGCCTGATTGTCCGACCATTTGTGATGGCCGGAGGCGACGGCTGTGGGGCAGGGAGCGCCGCCGGAAGGCTGTCGCGGCCCATGCCATTCGAAGGGATGCCCGGATTCCGGGCCGGGCGCCGCGGCCTGCGGAAATGACTTGACAGAATCCGTGCGTGTAGCGAATTGTTGGACAGTCAGACTATGGAGCTGGCCGCTTCCGGGCTTCACAAAGGCGGGGATGCGGCACGCCCGCCGTCCGCGGACGTGTCGGCCACGGCCGGTTCCGCGTCGGGAATCCACCAGCGTTTCGGGGCAGGGCATGGCAGCGGAGGCATTGGACAGCGGCGAAACGGGCGGTGCCGGAGGCGTCGCGGGGGGATCCCTGGCGCTGCTGCGCCAGCCGGTGGTGCATTACGGCGCGCGGCTCCGCGACCGCCTGGCCGGCCTTGTGGCCGAGCACGGCTGCGCGCGGGTGCTGCCGGTGGTGACGGGATCGTTGAGCCGCAATCCGCTGGTCGCGGAGGCGCTGGCCGCCCTGGGGCCGGCCGCCCTGCCGGTCTTCAGCGGCCTGAAGCCGCACACGCCCTTCGACGTGGTGCTGGCGCTGGCCGCCGAGATCGGGCGGGCGCAGCCCGACATGATCGTGGTGATCGGTGGCGGCAGCGCGCTCGACGCCACCAAGGTGGGGGCGCTGGCCGCCGCCGCCGGGGTGGACGGCCGCGAGGCGCTGCGGGCGTTGCAGGTGGTGCCGGGGCCGGCCGGCGAGATGCGGTCCTCGCCGGTGACGCGGCGCATTCCCCTGGTGGCCGTGCCGACCACCCTGTCGGCCGCCGAGTTCGGCGTGATCGCCGGGGCCGTCGATCCGGCGACCGGGCTCAAGCACATCTTCAAGTCGGACACGCTGGCGCCCGACATCGTGCTGTTCGATCCCTGGCTGGCCGCGGCGACCCCGCGGGAGCTGTGGCTGTCCACCGGCGTCCGCTCGCTCGACCACGGCATCGAGACGGTCCTGTCGCGGGACGCCAACCCCTACACCGACGCGCTTGCCCTGCGTGGCCTGGCGCTGCTGCGCGACGGGCTCCAGCGCTCGCACCGGGCGATGGAGGCCGGGGCGAGCGCCGACCGGAACACCGACCAGAACACCGACGGGGACGCCGAGGCCCGGCACCTCTGCCAGCTCGGCGTCTGGCTGGTCGCCTGCGGCGTCGGCCGCATCCGTTACGGGGCCAGCCACGGGCTGGGGCACCAGCTCGGCGCGGTCGCCGGGGTCCCGCACGGTATCACCTCCTGCGTGCTGCTTCCGGCGGTGCTCGCCTACAACCGGCCGGTCTCGGCGGAGCGGCAGCGCTGGGTCGCCGCGGCCTGCGGCGGGGAAGGACGGCCGGCGGACGTGGTGGTGCGGGAGCTGATCGCCTCCCTCGGGCTGCCGACCCGGCTGTCGGAGGCGGGGGTGGCGGCGGACCTCCTGCCGCGGGTGGCGGAAACCGCGCTCGGCAACCCGTTCGTCAAGGCGAACCTGCGCCCCGTGCCGACGGTGCGGGACGCTCTGGAGATTCTGCAAGCGGCCTATTGACGGCCGCAGGGACCGGGGGAACACTGATCATACGCGAGTATGACTGTTTCCTGATCGATCCGCCGCGGGCGTGGGCGCCGAACATGGCGGTCATGCCCTGGTCCTGACTGGGTTGATCCTTTGACATGCTGCAACGCGGCCGGCGGCCTCCGCTGCCGGTGCAACCAAAAAACAGCGCGTTTGATGACTGGTGAGTCATAAGTCATAAAACGCACCGCCGGGAGGGCGTCCATGGTCTGGCGAGAGCTCCAGCTGGGGCAGAAAGGGACGGGGGCGGCGTTGCGCCGCCCGCCACGCCGTCCGATCCACCATCCGGCGGCCCGTTGGCTGGCCTGGGGGCTGCTCGGACTCACGCTCGGCGCGGCGCCCTTCGTCCTGTCCGAATACGATCTCCACACGTTCAACCTCGTCCTGGTGAACGTGCTTCTGGCGGTCGGGCTCAACCTTGTGGTCGGGGTGGCGCGCCAGTTCGCGCTTTCCATCGGCGCGCTGTTCGGGGTCGGGGCCTATGTGGCGGCCCTGGCGCAGATGCGGCTCGGGCTGCCCTTCCTGGCCGCGCTGCCCCTGGCGGTGGCGGCGGCCACGGCGGTCTCGGCGGCGACCAGCCTGGTCGCCTGGCGGGCCGGCGGCCTCTATCTGGCCATGATCACCTTCGGCTTCGCCGAGATCTTCCAGTTCGCCCTGGTCCATGCCGACGCGCTCACCAACGGGCCGGACGGGCTGGCCGTGCCGCGCCCGTCGGTCGCCGGGGTCACGCTGGCGACGCAGGCGCAGATCGCCCTGCTGTACCTGCCGCTGACCGCCGCCGCCATCCTCGCCTACCGCTTCATGGAGGTTGGCCGGGTCGGGCGCGTCCTCACCGCGCTCGGCGATTCCGAGGTGGCGCTGGCCAGCGTCGGCTACAGCGCGCCGGCGGCCAAGACCCTGGCCTTCGCCGTGCAAGGCGCCTACGCCGGGCTGGCCGGGGCGCTCTACGCCGGGGCCATCGGCTACATCGACCCCTATTCCTTCAACCTCGGCGTCACGCTCCAGCAGCTGACGGCGATCGCCATCGGCGGTTTCGGCAGCCTCGCCGGCGCCGTGGTCGGCGGCGCCGCGCTGACCCTGATCGAGCGGGTCGTCATGGATTTCGCCGGCCTGAAGGAGGTCGCCTACGGCGTGGCGCTGCTCGCCGTCTTCCTGCTCCTCCCCGACGGGCTGGCCGGCTGGCTGTTCCGCAAGCGGGGGACGTCGGCGTGAGCCCGCGGCCCGACACCCCGCCGCAAGGCGCCCCCCTGCTCGCCGTGCACGGGCTGACCGTGCGCTTCGGCGGCCTCACGGCGGTCGCCGACGTCGCCTTCGCCATCGCGCGCGGCGAGATCCACGCCCTGATCGGCCCCAACGGCGCCGGCAAGAGCACGGTGATCAACTGCGTCACCGGCTTCCAGGAGCCGACGGCGGGCGCGATCCGCCTGGACGGGCGGCCCTTGCCCCGCCGCGACCCGGTGGCCGTCACCCGCCGCGGCGTCGCCCGCAGCTTCCAGACCCCGCAGCTGTTCGGCCGGCTCAGCGTCGCCGACAACCTGCGCGTCGCCTCCCAGCGCGCCCGGGGGCCCATCCCCGATCCCGAGCTGATCCGCCTCGTCGGCCTGTCCGGCCTGGAGGAGCGCCGGGCCGAAACCCTCGCCTACGGCCAGCAGCGCCTGCTGGAGGTGGCCCGCGCGCTCGCCTGCGCGCCCCGGCTGCTGCTGCTCGACGAGCCGGCGGCCGGGCTCGCCGGCGAGGACAACGAGCGGCTGGCCCTCCTGCTGCGGCGCATCGCGGCGGAACTCGACCTCGGCGTCCTCATCGTCGAGCACAACGTCGCCCTCATCCGGCGCCTGTCCGACCGCGTCACGGTGATGCACCACGGCCACGTCATCGCCAGCGGCGCGCCGGGACCGGTGCTGTCCGACCCGGCGGTGGTCGCCGCCTATCTCGGCAAGGCCGCCGTCGCCGCGGAGGCCGGGTCATGCTGAGCGTGCGGGGGCTGCGGGTCGGCTACGGCGCCGCGACGGCGGTGCACGACCTTTCCTTCGAGGCGGGGCCGCGCGCGGTCACCGCGCTGCTCGGCGCCAACGGCGCCGGCAAGACCACCACGATGCTGGCCCTTTCGGGGCTGCTGCCGATCCGCGCCGGCGAGGTCCGCTTCGAGGGGCGGCCCGCCGCCAACATCGGCAACGACCGCCTGGTCGGGCTGGGGATCGCCCAGGTGCCGCAGGGGCGCCAGGTCTTCCCCCAGATGACGGTGCGCGAGAACCTGGAGCTGGGCGCCTTCCTGCGCCGCGACCGCGACGTCGCCGCCGACCTTGCCCGGGTGTTCGGCCACTTCCCGCGCCTGGCCGAGCGGGCCGGGCAGGCGGCGGGGACGCTGTCGGGGGGCGAGCAGCAGATGCTGGCCATCGGCCGCGCGCTGATGACCCGGCCCAAGCTGCTCCTGCTCGACGAGCCGTCGCTGGGGCTGGCCCCGGTGGTCGTCGACTCCGTCTACGACATCATCCGCCAGCTGGCCGCCGACGGGCTGGCCATCCTCCTGGCCGAGCAGAACGTGGCCAAGGCCCTGTCGGTGGCGAGCCGCGGCTTCGTCCTGGAGAACGGCACCGTCATCGCTTCCGGCAGCGCCGCCGAGCTGGGCGCCACCGATTTCGTCCGCAAGGCCTTTCTCGGATAACCGCCGGCCGCCGCCGCCGCGGCGGCCTCCTGGTCAAGACTGTGGAGTTGCAACAGATGAGCTTGAGTCCTTCCATGGCGGTCGCCATCGCCGGCGTCGGGGAGACGGCGGTCGGCAACCTGCCGGGCACCCATTCCACCGCCCTCTACGTGGAGGCGGCGCGCCGGGCGATCGAGGATTGCGGCATCGCGAAGGAGGAGATCGACGGCCTGCTGACCACGGCCTCGGTCGTCGACGACAACGTCCGCCACCACATGGTCATCGCCGAGCATCTCGGCCTCTACTGCAAGACCCTGTGCGACACGCTGCGCACCGGCGGCGCCGCCTTCGGCGCCGCCCTCCAGCTCGCCCAGTGGGCGGTGCAGTCCGGCCGCTGCCGGGCGGTGCTGGTGGTCTCGGCCGACAACCTGCTGAGCGGCCCCGGCGCCGGCAGGGGCGTCACCGCCTACACCGAGCTGGGCGCCCATTCGCTGGAATTCGAGGTCCCCTTCGGCGCCCACATCCCGGCCTTCTACGCGCTGACCGCGGCCCGGCACATGCACGAGTACGGCACCACCGAGGAGCAGCTCGCGGCCATCGCCGTGGCCTGCCGCAAGCACGCGGCGCTCAACCCGGCGGCGCAGAAGCGCCAGCCCATCACGGTGGAGGACGTGATGGCCTCGCGGCGGATCGCCACGCCGCTGAAGCTGCTCGATTGCAGCCTGATCTCCGACGGCGGCGGCGCCTTCATCGTCACCTCGCTGGAGCGGGCGCGCGACCTGCGCCGGCGCCCGGTCCGGGTGCTCGGCACCGGCCAGGCCCAGTCCTACTACCACATGGGCCATCTCGCCGGCGGGGTAGGGCTGCCGCCGTCGCGCCGCGACGAGTTCAACCTCACCTCGACGGTGCAGAAGGTCGCCGGGCGAGACGCCTTCGCCGAGGCCGGCCTCACCCCGGCCGACATCGACGTCGCCGAGATCTACGACAGCTTCACCATCACCGCCCTGATGCAGTTCGAGGATCTGGGCTTCTGCAAGAAGGGGGAGGGCGGCGCCTTCGTCGAGGGCGGGCGCATCGAGCTGGGCGGCGCCCTGCCCACCAACACCCACGGCGGCCTGCTGTCCTACGCCCATCCCGGCATGCCCGGCGGCATCTTCCACCTGATCGAGGCGGTCCGCCAGCTGCGCCACGACTGCGGCCCCCGCCAGGTGGCCGATGCCCGGGTGGCGCTTGCCACCTCGGTCAGCGCGGTCGCCTCCAACCACTCCGTCTGCATCCTCGGAAGGGACTGACCATGACCAGCACGCTTCCCACCATCCCGCCGCAGCCGACGGAGATCTCCAGGCCCTTCTGGGACGGCTGCCGTGACCGCCGCCTGCTGATGCAGCGCTGCGGCGACTGCGGGAGCTACGTCTTCTATCCCGCCTACATGTGCCCGTCCTGCGCCGGCGACCGGCTGGACTGGACCCCGCTCAGCGGCCGCGGCCGCATCCATTCGCTGACCCACGTGCACCGTCCCTCGACCCCCGCCTTCGCCGCCGCCGTGCCCTACGTCGTGGCGCTGGTCCAGGTCGCCGAGGGGCCGATCATGATGAGCAACCTGGTCGGGCCGGGGGCGATGGAGGCGCGGATCGGCGAGGCGGTCGAGGTGGTGTTCGAGGATGTGGGGGAGGTCACTCTGCCCCGCTTCCGCGTCGTGGGCACCTGACCCATGCGGACCTTCCGGGACCTCGCCGCAAGGCTGGCGGAGCGGGGCGACGATCCCGCCCTGATCGTCCACGGACGGCGCATCGGCGGCCGCGCGGTGGTGCGCGACGCCCGGCGGATCGCCCGCGCCCTGCTCGCCGCCGGGGTGGCCCCCGGCGACCGGGTCTGCGTGTGGCTGGCCAACGGGCCGGAATTCGTGCTGGTCGAGCTGGCGGTCGCGCTGGTCGGCGCGGTGCTGGTGCCGATCCAGACCCGCTATGGCGCCACCGAGCTGGCCGGCATCCTCCGCCAGGCGGCGCCGGTGATGCTGGTCTACCAGAAGGGCTTCCTCCAGGCCGACCTCGACGGCATCCTGGGCGCGGTCTGCCCCGAGGCGGCCGACGGCGGGCCGGTCGCCGGGCGGCTGGCGGTGGCGCCGTCGCTGCGCCTCCTGGTCTCGCTCGACGGCAGCCGCCACGCCGGGGTCGCCGGCTGGGACGGCTTCCTGGCCGGGGCCGAGGCGGTCGCCGAGGCCCGGCTCGACGCCGCCGCCGCCGCGGTCGGGCCGGACGATCCCGCCATCTGCATCTTCACCAGCGGGACCACCGGCGCGCCCAAGGGGGCGATGCTGAGCCACCGCGCGATCCTGACGACCGAGCGCAGCGTGGGCGACGCCATGGGGCTCCGCCCCGGCGACCGGGTGCTCTACGGGGCGCCGCTGCCCTCGGTCTTCGGCTGCTGCAACGCGCTGGTGGCGAGCTGGACGCACGACGCCTGCCTCGTCCTGCTGGCGACCTTCGACGCCGCCGACGCGCTGGCGACCATCGAGCGGGAGGGCTGCACCGCCATCTACGGCGTGCCGACCATGTTCCTGATGCTGCTCGACCACCCGGACTTCGCGCCGCAGCGCACGCGCACGCTGCGGGCGGGGATCGTCGGCGGGGCGCCCTGCACGCCCGGGCTGGCCCGGGCGGTCATCGAGGACCTGGGCGTCCGCGACCTGGTGAGCGGCTACGGCATGTCGGAGACCTGCGCGGTGATCACCCTCACCCGCGTCGGCGACCCGCCGTCGGTGGTGGTGGAGACGGTCGGCCGCCCGCTGCCCGGGGTGGAGCTGCGCATCGTCGACGCCGCCGAGCGCGACGCGCTGGTGCCGGCGGCCGTCGGCGAGATCTGCGTGCGCGGGTCCAACCTCATGCTCGGCTACCTCGATGCCGCCCCGGATGGCGGCGCGGATGGCGGCGCGGGTGGCGGCGGGCTGGTCCGGCCGTTCCACGACGGCTGGTTCCGCACCGGCGACCTGGGGACCGTCGGCGACGACGGCAACCTGCGCATCACCGGCCGGGTCTCGGACATGATCCTGGTCGGCGGATTCAACGTCTACCCGGCCGAGATCGAACGGCTGCTGGGCGGCCACCCGGCCGTCCTCCAGGCCCATGTGGTCGGCGCCCCCGATCCGCGGATGGGGGAGCGGCCGGTCGCCTTCGTGCAGTTCCGGGCGGGGCAGCGGGCGACGCCGGCCGAGCTGGCCGGCTTCTGCGCCGGGCGCATCGCCAAATACAAGGTCCCCGCCGCCTTCGTCGTCGTCGAGGACTTCCCGATGACCCCGCTGGGGAAGGTCCGCAAGGTCGAACTCAGGAAAGTGGCGCAAGAAAGCATCGCCTGAACAATATTTCCAGGGAGGAAGGATCATGGATCAGCAAGAAAAGACGGGTCGGCGCACGGCGTCGCGGGCGGGGCTGGCCCTGCTGGCGGCCGTCATGGCCGGCGCGGTGCCGGCGGGCGCCCTGGCGCAGGGCGTGCCGGGGGTGACCGACACAACCATCCGCATCGCCGTCCAGGACTCGCTGAGCGGGGCCTATGCCCAGTACGGCGCGCCCAGCCTGCACGGCGTCCGCCTCGTCTTCGACAAGGTCAACGCGGCGGGCGGGCTGTTCGGCCGCAAGCTGGAGGTGGTCGCCGAGGACGACGGCTGCACCCCCAAGCAGTCGGTCGGCATCGCCACCAAGCTGGCCGCCGAGAAGTCGGTCCTCGCGGTGCTCGGCCTGACCTGCTCGTCCGCCGCCGTCGCGGTGCGCGACAGCGTCGCCCCGACCACGCCGATCCCCTTCATCTCCTTCTCCAGCGGCGGCCACACCTCCTCCTCGCCGGCGCTGGGCGGGCTGAAGCCCAACGTCTTCTTCGTGGCCGCCTCGGTCCACGCCCAGGGCGGGGGGCTCGTCAACTTCGCCATGAACCGGCTGAAGCCGGCCCGCGTCGCCTTCATCGGCCAGACCGACGTCTACGGCAAGGAGGGCCGGCAGGGCGTCGAGGAGATGCTGGGCCGCTACGGCCAGAAGCTGGTGGCCGACGAGACCATGGAGGCGCGCAGCACCGACGCCAGCGCCCAAATCCTCAAGCTGCGCGCCGCCAACCCCGACGTGGTCATCGCCTTCCTCTACCAGGTGCCGGCGCAGACCCTGCTGCGCCAGGCCGACGAGCTGGGCTTCCGGGCCAAGATCATCACCTCGGCCTCGGTCACCGATTCGGCCATCTACCAGTCGCTTCCGCAAAGCGCGCTCGACAACTACTACGGAAGCACGCTGGCCAGCGACGTCCTCACCGGCCCCCGGCTGAAACCGCTGCTGGAGGAGCTTCAGGCCGCCTATCCGAAGGTGACCTACAACCCACTCGTCGCCTCCGGGGTCGGCGCCGCCGAGGTGCTGGTGGAGGCGCTGCGCCGGGCCGGGCGCGACGTGACGCCGCAGACGCTGGTGGCCGAGCTGGACCGGACGCGGGACGCCGTCACCAGCGCGCTCAGCTACCCGGTGACCTTCACGCCGGAGAACCACATGGGCGGGCGCGGCGTGCACATCTACGAGGTCAAGGGGGGCGTGGAGACCTCGACGATGGAGGGCTACTGGCCGGGCACGGAGAAGGCGGCGGAGCCGGCGGCGGGAGCCCGCTGACATGCTCCTCCAGCTCCTGACCGCCGGGGTGGTGAGCGGGTGCATCTACGCGCTCGTCGCGCTGGGCCTCGTCTTCGTCTTCAAGGCGACGGGGGTGATCAACTTCGCCCACGGCAGCATGATCCTGATCGGCGCCTATGTGGGGGTGACCGCTGTCGCCGGCTTCGGCCTCGGCTACCCGGTGGCGGCGCTGGTCTCCATCCTGGTGGTGACCGCGCTCGGGCTGCTCCTCCACCGCACGGTCTACCGCAACCTGCTTGCCGCGCCCCACATGATCCAGGTGCTGGCGACCCTGGCGGTCGCCAACATCCTGAACGGCGCGGTGACGCTGGTCTGGGGGGCGGACAGCCACGCCTTCCCGCCCAGCCCGCGCCTGCGCCCGGTCCTGCTGGAGCCGGTCGTCGTCACCGGGCAGCAGATCCTGATCGTGGTCGGGGCGGCGGCGGTCATGGCCCTCCTCACCGGCTTCTTCCGCTGGACACGCTGGGGGCGGGCCATGCGCGCCATGACCCAGAACCCGGTGGGGGCGGGGCTGTGCGGGATCCGCACCGACCGGGTCTTCGCCCTGGCCACCGCGGCGAGCGCCGCGCTGGGCGCGGTGGCCGGCGTCCTCTACGCGCCGATGACCCTGGTCGACCCCGGCTTCGGCGGGCTGCTGGTCAAGGGCTTCGCCGCCGCCGCGGTGGGCGGCCTCACCAGCTTTCCGGGCACGGTGATCGGCGGCATCCTGCTCGGCCTGTGCGAGAGCCTGTGGGTCGCCGCGCTGCCGGCGCTGTGGGCGCCGAGCCTCAGTTACCTGATCATCATCGTGGTGCTGCTGATCAAGCCGACCGGGCTGTTCGGCACGGCCGGCGCCCAGAAGCTCTGACAACGGGGAAGGACGGGAGAACGGGAATGCGCGTGGCGGGTGAAGAGATACCCTGGAACTCGATGCACGCCCTGCTGCGGGCGCGGGCGCGGCAGCACGGCGACGCCCCGCGGGTCGACGCCGCGGGAACCGTGACCTCCTGGGGGGAGATCGACCGCCTCTCCGACCGGGTGGCGGCGGCGCTGGCCCGCCGCGGCGTCGGCCGGGGCGACCGGGTGTGCAGCATGATGGAGGGCCGGGTCGAGCAGCTGCTGGTCTGGTTCGCCGCCAGCAAGCTCGGCGCGGTCTGGGTGCCGCTCAACGCCGGGCTGGTCGGCGACGACCTCGTCCACACGCTGCGCGACGCCGCGCCGCTGGCCCTGGTCGTGGAGGAGGCCACCGCCCCGCGCTTCCGCGACTGGCCGGAGGGCGTGGCGCTTCCGGCCGCCCGCTTCACCGCCGACCGCGGCGAGGCCCCCGGCTTCGCCCCCTTCGCCGAGCTGCTGTCGGACGGCGGCGACCCGCCGGAGGGCGGCGCCGGCCCCGCCGATCCCGGCGTCATCATCTACACCGGCGGCACCACCGGCCGGCCCAAGGGCGTGGTCCTGCCGCATTTCGCCTTCATCATGGCCGGCTACCGCTTCCGCCACGCCTTCGACGTCCGGCCGGACGACCGCCAGTATTCCGTCCTGCCGCTCTACCATGTGGGCGGCACCATGCTGGGGATCATGGGTCCCCTGGTCGCCGACATCCCGACGGCGCTGGAGCGCCGCTTCAGCGCGAGCCGCTTCTGGGACCGCGCGCGGGCCACCGGGGCGACCCTGATCGATCCGGTCGGCACCATGGTGTCGATGCTGTGCCAGGCGCCGGAGGGGCCGGGGGACCGCGACCACCGGGTGCGGGCCAGCGTCGGCTGCCTCGGCCAGGTGCCGCCGCACATCCCCGAGACCTTCACGCGCCGCTTCGGCCTGTCGATGGTGAACCTCTATTCGCAGACCGAGGCGGGGGGCGTGCTCATCGTCTACACCAAGCCGGATTCCGCCCGGCCGGAGGCCCATGGCGCCCCCGGCCTGTGGGCCGACTTCCGCGTCGTCGACGAGTGGGACCAGGAGCGCCCGACCGGGGAGATCGGGCAGATCCTGCTGCGCCCGCGCGTGCCCTACACCTTCATGCTGCGCTACCACAACGACCCGGAGCGCACGCTGGACAGCTGGACGAACCTGTGGCTGCACACCGGCGACCTCGGCCGGGTGGACGAGAATGGCTTCCTGCATTTCGTCGGGCGCCAGGCGCACTGGCTGCGCTGCCGGGGCGAGAACGTCTCGGCCTACGAGGTCGAGGCGGTGGCCGCCGCCTGCCCCGGGGTGGCGGAGGCCGCCGTGGTCGGCGTGCCGGCCGCGCTGGGCGAGGAGGACGTGAAGCTGTTCGTCGTTCCCGCCGAAGGGGCCGACCCGCAGCCGCAGGCCATCGTCGACTGGTGCGCGGCCCGGCTGGCGCGCTTCAAGGTGCCGCGCTACGTGGCGTTCGTTGCCGCCCTGCCGCGCTCGGCCACCAAGCGCGAGGTGGAGCGGCACAAGCTGCGGGCATTGCCCAACGACGGCGCCTGGGACGCGCTGGCCGGGGGCGCCGCCGCGGCGCGGGAGGCCCGGCCATGAGCGCGCCGTCCGAGCCGGTCCCGGTCCCCGTCCCGGTCCAGGTGCCGCGGGCGATGTTCTACGAGGATTTCGAGCCCGGCCAGGTCTTCACCAGCCCGGGCCGCACGGTGACCGACACCGACCTGTCGATGTTCTGCATGCTGTCCGGCGACTGGCACCCGCTGCATTCCGACGAGGAGTACGCCAAGACGACCCGGTTCGGCCGGCGCGTGGTGGGCGGCGTGTTCGGCATCGCGCTGGTCACCGGCATGATGTGCCGCTGGGGCATCTTCGACGAGTCGGTGACGGCGATGCTGTCGGTCGACGGCTGGCGCTTCCGCGGCCCGATCTTCGTCGGCGACACGCTGGTCGTGCGCATGACCATCCTCGGCAAGACGCCGACCCCCGGCGGCCGGCAGGGCGTGCTGGAGCGCGGCTTCACCATCCTCAACCAGCACGGGGCGGTGGTCCAGGAGGGGCGCTCCGACGCGCTGATCCGGCTCCGCCCGACGCCGGCCGGCTAGAGCGGGCCGCCGGCGGTCCGCGTCGATCCGAGGCGCGCATCCGCTCGTCGAACACAGGTCCGGAGTCCCTTGGCTTTCCCGATCGGACGCCGGGGACCCCGAACGATACCAACGAACGACACCAACGAACGATAAGACCGACAGGAGGAAATCATGAGGGGACTGGTCCATCTGGCGCTGCTGGCCTCGGCCGTCGCGCTCGCCCAGCCGGCCTGGGGCGCCGACGGCGGCCCGATCAAGCTCGGCATCCTGAACGACCACGCCGGGCCCTACGCCGCCATCGACGGCCCCAGCTCGATCGACGCCGCGCGCATGGCCGTGGAGGATTTCGGCGGCAGCGTGCTCGGCCGCAAGGTGGAGATCCTCGGGGCCGACCACCAGAACAAGGCGGACATCGGCTCGGGCATCGCCCGCAAATGGTTCGACGTCGAAGGCGTCACGGCGATCATGGACGTGGCGGTGTCGTCGGTGGCGCTGGCGGTGCAGGAGCTGGCCCGCGAGCGCAACAAGATCGTCATCTATTCCGGGGCCGGGACCTCGGCCCTCACCGGTGCCGCCTGCTCGCCGACCAGCGTCCACTGGACCTACGACACCTACGCCCTGACCGCCGGGACCAGCCGGGCGCTGGCCCAGCGGGGCGGCAAGTCCTGGTTCTTCGTCTCCTCCGACAACGCCTTCGGCGCCGCGCTCCAGCGCGACGCGACGGCGGCGCTGACCGGGGCGGGCGGGGCGGTGCTCGGCACCGCGCTCCACCCCGCCGGCATGGCCGACTTCTCCAGCGCCATCCTCCAGGCCCAGTCGTCGAAGGCCAACATCGTGGCGCTCGCCAACGCCGGCGAGGACACCATGAACGCGGTCAAGACCGGCCGGGAGTTCGGCCTCGACAAGGCGCAGCAGATGGTCGGCCTCCTCACCCTCCTGCCCGACGTGCACGGGCTGGGGCTGGAGGCGGCGCAGGGCCTCCTGGTCACCGAATCCTTCTACTGGAACGCCAACGACGAGACGCGGGCCTGGTCCCGGCGCTTCTTCGAGCGCAACAAGGTCATGCCGCACATGGTCCCGGCCGGGGTCTACGGCACCGTCCTGCATTACCTGAAGGCGGTCAAGGCCGCGGGGACCACCGATTCCGCGGCCGTCATGAAGGCCATGAAGGAGATGCCGATCAACGACATCATGACCCGGAACGGGCGCATCCGGGAGGACGGCCGGGTGCTGCGCGACTTCTATCTCTTCCGGGTCAAGAGCCCGGCGGAGGCCAAGGAGCCGTGGGACTATTACGAGCAGGTGGCGACGATCCCGGCCGCGGACGCGGCCCGGCCGCTGGCCGACAGCGATTGTCCGCTCGTGAAGAAGCCATAACATCGGTGGAGCGGGGGCCTTCCCCCTCCGGCGGGCGGCCCCCGGCCCCCGCCGGAGGGCCGCGCGACCCATGCGGAAAACGAGCAGGAAAAGGTGTTTCACGAATGACGATCAGCACTCCGTCCCGGGCGCGGCGGACACGGAAGACACGGGCGGAGACTTCCGAGAGCATTCGCCAGGCGCTTTTTCTCGCCGCCGCCGTGGTGGTCGGGAAGCACGGCTACGCCAACGCCTCCATCAGCAAGATCACCGAGGCGGCGGAAGTGGCCCACGGCACCTTCTACAACTATTTCGAATCGCGCCAGGACCTGTTCGAGCAGCTGCTGCCGGCGCTGGGCGAGATGCTGCTGACGCATGTGACCGGCCGCGTCGCCTCCCACCGCAGCGCGCCCGACCGGGAGGAGGCCCGGCTCCACGCCTGGTTCGACTTCCTGGAGGAGCATCCGGAGTTCTACCGGATCCTGAACGAGGGCGAGGTCTTCGTCCCCGAGGTCTTCCGCCAGCATGTCGAGCGGTTCGGCTCCGGCTACCTGCGCTCGCTGCGCCGGGCCAGGGAGCGCGGCGAGCTGAACGACTTTTCCGACGAGGAGCTGGAGCCGGTCGCCTACATCCTGCTTGCCGCCCGCGCCTACCTGACGATCCGGTACGGCCGCGCCGACGGCAAGGCGGTGCCGGTGCCCGACACCGTCTTCAGCGCCTACATGAAGCTGCTCCGCCACGGGCTGTTCGCCGAGGGTGCCGCGGACGGCGCGGACGGCGGCGCCGCGGGGGCGGACGGCCCGCCCGCCGATCCGCCGGCGGAGGGCCGCTGAGGTGGCCCGCGCCGTCGTCAGCGGGGTCCACGCCACCCCGGCGGGCGCCCTGCCCGGGGAGAGCTGCCTGTCCCTCCACGCCGCGGCCGCAACCGCCGCGGCGGCCGATGCCGGGCTCGCCCTGGGCGAGGTCGACGGGGTGCTGTGCGCCTATTCCTTCACCGAGCCCCACCTGATGCTCAGCTCGGTGTTCTGCGAATACATGGGGCTCCGGCCGGCCTTCAGCAGCGCCATCCAGGCCGGCGGCGCCACCGCCTGCATCATGCTGGCCCACGCGGTCGCCCTGGTGCGCGCCGGCATGTGCCGGCACGTGCTGCTGGTCACCGGCGACAACCGGCTGACCGGGATGCCCCCGGGCGGCGCCGTCGCCGCCCTCGCCGCGGTCGGCCACCCCCAGTTCGAGCGGCCCCACGGCATCAGCGTGCCGGCGGCCTACGCGCTGGTGGCGCGGCGCTACATGCACGAATACGGGGTGACGCCCGAGGCGCTGGCCGCGGTCGCGGTGACCGCGCGCGCCCACGCCGCGCG
>JAEZHQ010000519.1 GCA_023416455.1 Pseudomonadota bacterium
GGCCCCGGATGCGTCCGTAGCTCAGCAGGATAGAGCACAGGATTCCTAATCCTGGGGCCGTGGGTTCGAATCCCGCCGGGCGCACCACTCGATTTACCGGACAATCAATGATTTATGGCCGGGTGCCGTAACAGGGGAAAAACCCTGGGCACGACCTTGGCTGTATCGGGCGCCTTGACGATGAAAACCAAGGAATTTCAAAGGGTTTGGCAGACGCCCTGCCGGCTTCAACGTGGCCCTTGCCCGGGGTTTTGCCCCTGTTACTTCCGTCTGCGGTATGCCTATGAAAAACCAGAGGAATTCGCAGGGTGTGTCTTTTGACCGCGAACGTGGGCTGAATGGCGGGCCGATGGGCCGCGACGGCTTCGGCGGGCAGGCCGTCATGCCGGGTCAGCAGGCGGACGATCCGGCGCATGGCGTCCGCCTGTCCGCCCGCCTACTCAAGCGTGATCGCCAGATAGCCATTACCCTGAACGGACCCTGCCGCTGAGAGGATAGACCCGTTTCCACCGAAATCGATGTGAGCCGTTGCTCCCTTGTAGCAATCCGTCCCGGACATTCAGCCCAGGTCATGCGCGACACGCCGGACTTCCATCCCCACACTGCCACCGATTCGTCAGCCCCAAGGTCGGTGATGGTCGACCAAGTTGGAGTCAGATTGCGGCCATCAACGGAAAACGTATGCGCCATCCGGACCCCACGAAGTTCCGTTGTCAGCCGGGCCGTAATCTCCCGCGCGCTGCCGACCAGCAGCGGGAGGTGGGAATGACGAGGGCAGCGGGTTCAGCGGAGTCGTTCTGGCGGGGCCACATTGAGGCGTGGCGGGCGAGCGGGCAGAGCCGCGGCGACTACTGGCGCAAGGGCTGTCGCGCCAGACTTTCGACTGGTGGGCATGGCGGCTCGATCGCGAGCCCCGGCCGGCCGAGACGGGAGGCCGGGTCGGGCGCTTCCTCCCGGTCGAGATCGATCCTTTCAACGCCACACGGGCCGGTCGTCATCCTCGCGCGATACCCAGTTCGCCGCAACGTAGGGCGCCGATGACGCTTACATTTCAACCCGATCGAGATGGCCTTCGCCAATCTCAAGGCTCACCTCCGACGCATCGGCGCCTGCACCATCGAGGAGTTGTGGAAAGCGGTCGGGGCCATCTGTGACCTCTATACGCCCGAGGAGTGCTGGAACTACCTCAAGCACGCCGGATATGCGTGAGATTAAAGGCTCGAGACTTTAGCGTAGGGATAGGAGGCCCAGAACCGGTTAGGCATAATCCGACGGCTTCAACCCGGCGTTGGCCCGCGGCTTGTCCGCAGCCTCTCACAGACGCTGGTCAACTTCACGCAAATCTGAAGGAAAGTGTACGATTCCCAAGAGCGTGTAAGCGACCGTGCCGCGCAAGCTTCCTTCTCGCAAACAGTGTAATTAGCAGCGATTCATAAGGCGGGTGATCAGCTCGTCGGTTTCCATTGCAAGCTGCCGGTACTTATCTTCCAGGCCATAGACAGCCTCACGTCGTTCCTCCAACGACCGAGTCTCCGCAAAGACTTTCCTTGGAAGGTACCGTTCCGGCCGGAGATCGAAATCGGCGTTGCGGATGACCTCCATGGTGACGGAACTGGTGTAGATTGTGGAGTGGTCGGGCTCACCTTTCATAACGGCCTTCAGGATTGCATCCCTATCCTGTTCGGTCAGGATTGCCCGCCGACGTTCGCGTCGTCCCGCATCGACCGCATCGACCATGATGACCGAGGCATCACTACGGCGATGCGGCTTGCGTAGAACTAGGATTGCCGTCTCTACATACGTCAGAGGAGCCAGAATTCCGGCGGGGAGGTTGATCACCGCGGACACCGCCCCTTCTTCGACCATGACTCGCCGTAACTTGGCATCATCTCCGCCACGGAACAGCAGTCCCTTGGGAATTAGCAACGCTGCGCGCCCCTGGGGGGTGAGGCGATCAAGAGCCAACATCGTAATCGCCGCTTCTGCTGACAGGCGGTAGGAAAAGGATTCCCACTTCTTAGAAAGCCCAAGTTCATACCGTTCATATATCAATCCAGACGGCGGAGCAGACAAAATAATATCAGCAGTCTGCTCTATAAAATAGCGTTGTCTTGCATCGGAATCCATAATTCTCCCTTGAAAAGGAACATCGAGGAGGAACAGCCGAAGCTGGCCGATGGCTAACGCATCGGCATCTCGATCCACTCCGTGCAATTCTATATTTATTTCTCGACGGCTATAGCCTTGTTTTTTTATAGAGGTAGCCGCCGCGGCAAGAAATCCGCCAGTACCGCAGGCCGGGTCCAGAACACACATCTGCGGTTTGACCGCGGCAAGGGAGGCCATCAACTCAGACAGGTCCGTTGGAACCACCACGCCGAAGCCCTCGGCACTCCTGCGGTGCCACGCTTCCGGGTCATTCAAGCGGTCATTGAACCACTTAGCAAATATTTGATGGGCGGTATGGTCCTGCCCAATATCGAGTTGGCTGACCAGATCCAACCACGCGATGCGCGTTGGTTCATCCACACTGAATATCAGGTTGACCAGACGCTCGATAGCGTCGTAATCCCCGACTGGATCAAGGGCCACGTAAAGCCGATGCCGAGGGTCCCATCGGTCATTGTTACGCTGATGGGCGAAGTGCTGCTCCCAGTTGGCTGGATGCGCACGATCGCTGATTGCCCGGATAGCCATCATTACGAGAGCTGGCAACCAGTCATCCCTGCCGGAGCGCGCGCGGGTGGCGTCTAACATCTTCCCAAGCGTTTCGGTGTAGTCCCGAGTTGCCTCCGTTTTTCCGGCCATGGTCAAGGCGCCTCCAGATGGCTGGCAACTACCGCTCGCGCAAGACCAAGCCGTTCCTCTGCCAGAAGGAGCGCGACGTGGTATTGGGCTTCCGAGATCCGTACAAGGTGAGCTAGTTCTTCCTGTGTGTGCATCGGTGGCAGAGCAAACTGAACATCACGCAGGATGCCGAGTTGAAGGCCCTTAATGACTGCTCCCGATGCCGTACCCATAAGCCGAGACCGGACGGAATCGGACTGGAGAACCGCTTGAAGAATTTCCGGAAATATTCTATTCGGATTAGGGCGCATAATAGCGATATTGCCTGTGGCTAACGCTCCCCGGTGGGATTCTTTCACAATCGCCGTCTTCAAAAGAGTGCCACGAATTGAAACCAGCAAATCCCCCGGCAAAAGCCGTTGATGCTCGGATACTGCAGCCTTTATTGTTTCTAGTTGGTAAGTAGGCAGAATTTTTCCTTGATCTAAATCTTTTATATTTATCAATGGGGCATCTGGGTATTTTTGGGCACTGGAAACCCGGCCCGGGCTTACACCCAGGAACACCAACGCGACCTCACCGATGGCAACGGTATCGTTCACGGTATGATCCCCTTCACGATCCGGTTAGGCAGTGGACGGATAGCGACATGCGGCTTGCTATACTCGCACTCGGATTTCTCGCTTGTGCAGGGAAAGGCTCAGTGCTACATACGATCATAGTTGAAGATACATGGGAGCTGTAGTCACCAGGCATCTCGCTCACCCCATCGGCTTGACCACGCCCATCACCCGAGCGTGAGTACGGCAGATGATAGTGAGCCACCCCGGATCGAGCAAGGAGGTTTTGCGACAACGCAGGGAATTGAAGGGATTCATGAAAAGAGCCCCATGGAGCAAGTCCAGGGGGCTTTCGAGGATGCCGTTGGTTGCCCAACGACCAAAACAAAATGCATGGCGGATTTTGGGCGGCTGCGGCACAGAAGTCAACCCCCCCATGGTCAGGAGAAAAGCCAATGGGAAAGCATTACGGCTGGGGCATCGACCTGTTCTACGCGGTTCTGGCCGCTGAGATGGTTGAGCTGCTGAAGCACATCGCCAGCAACATCGCCTAAGCGAAAATCTGGGAGAGTCGAAAGGCTCTCCCAGCCACCTGAAAGTCCGTTTGACAACCCTATCTGTGGCAGACTCGCTGGGGTAGTGGGCTTGCCATAGCGAGTTGTATCATGCCGCCGGAGACGTCGATCCTGGCTTCGTAGTTGCGGACCAGACGTTGCCAGCGGGTCATCCATCCGAAGGTGCGTTCGACCACCCAACGCCGCGGCACGACTTTGAACCCCGGCTCGGTATCGGTTCGCCGGACCACCTCAATGGTGAAGTGGAGGAAGGCCGCCTTGCCCAAAAGCTTCTTTCGGTCGTAGGCGCTGTCGGCGAAGAGATGCCTCATCCATTGCCGGCGCTTGCGCATGGCTTCGAAGATCTTCTGGGCGCCGGCGAAGTCGGAGATATTGGCGGTGGTCCGATTCATCATCATCATCGGGCGGCCGTCGGTGTCCACCGCGATGTGCCACTTGCGCCCGTTGATCGTCTTGCCGGCGTCGTAGCCACGCTTCTGCGCAGCGCGAGCCTTCCCCGACTGGCTGTCCACAACTCCCGTGCTCAGGCTGGCTTCACGGCCGGCCAATTCACGGCTCAACATCAATGCCACATTGTAGATCATCTGAAACGGCAAGCGCCGAAGGAGGTATCGGAACCACCAGTACACCGTTTTCCACGGCGGGAAATCCTTTGGTAGCAGCCGCCAGCCATAGCCCGTCCGTGCCAAGTATAGCAGCGCATTCAAGATCTCCCGAAAGTCCACATCCCTCGGCCGTCCGGTGCGCGCCTTCTCTGGCATCAGAGGTCGTTTGACAACCGCTTCAATGGCAGACTCGCCGGAGCAGCGGGCCTGTCATTATAAATTGTATAACATCAAAGGATAAATCTCTCCAAGCTCGTTAGCCTCGGATGGGACGCCTGGACGGGTGCGTGACCCGAGATCCCGCTCAACCCGCTGCCGCATCGGCACGACCTTGAATCCCGTCAAAGCTTGGAGTCTCCCGGGCCAGGTGAAGGACGGGGCAGGGCTTCCACTCTTTTGGGGTAACGCAGGGTCTGCCTTTATTGATTCCCTCTGTTCGGATCATATTCGCGTGTAGGCACGGTTCCTCGTCAGGTCTTTCTTATTCCTTGGAGTGCTAAGGATGTCGAGAACGCTGTACTATAAAATCAGTGTCAGCGGCCCAACCTACGGAAAAACCCCTCCTCAGCAGGATCTCGTTGCAAATGGAGTCAAGGTATCTTCATTAACTTATGACGAGCACTTTGACAGCACAGGAGATCTGTATTTCACAAAATCTGTTTCCGGTCTGTCTTTTACGAGGCCGTCCGACTACACGACGGCGAAGTATGAGACCGATCATGGAGATCATGATCATCCACCTACGAGCGCGTGGTCCGCCACCTCCGTTCCCGACGATTTCAGCATTCCATGGCAATTGGACATGACCGGCTTGTCCGGTCCATACGGATTCACGTCCGAGGGCAGGACAGGCGTCAGCGTCAGGAACATCAGGTATGATTTTTCCTCCGATGCCGTCGGCGGGTTGAGCTTCGGAGCGTTCACGATCAGCACCCAGGACAGCCTTTGGGGGATCATCGGGAACGCGGCCAGAGCCGCGGGGCTTGGGAACCTGGTGACGCAGGCGCAGAACGCCGCGGCGGTCAGGACGACGCTGGAGGGGGTGGTCTCGAACGGTCTGGCCATCGTCAAGTATGGGGCCGACGGCCTGAGCGATCCGAATTTCGATGCCGGGCGTTACGACCGGATGGTCGGCGACTACCTGAGGGGAACCCAGGACCAGCTTGGCGAGACGCTTCAGGACATCACGATGTTCCCCAACAATCCCGCGGCCGAGGCCGTCGCGGACCGCATTCTCGGCGGCGCGCGCCTGATCGGCACCGTTGCCCGGGACGGGGTGATTCCGCTGGAGGCGGCGGTGCGGATGGGCGTGGAACTCCAGGTCGGCGACCATCTCAACGCCGAATGGACCTTCACGGGGACCGTCAACGCCGACCTCGTCTTCGACGGGTTCGGCGATTCCAGGATGGACGGAGGGGAGGGCAACGACGTCCTGTCCGGCGGCGGCGGGAACGACGCGCTCTCGGGGGGCGACGGCCGGGATTATCTGAACGGCGGCAACGGGATGGACGTGCTCGACGGCGGCGCGGGCGACGACCGTCTTGAAGGCGGTGCGGGCATGGACATCGCGGTGGCTTCGGGCAACCGCGCGGAATGGGGGGTGCGGCACCAGGGAAACGGCCTGATCGCCCTGGTTGGGAACGGCGACGTCGACACCCTGTCCGGGATCGAGCGCGTGCGGTTCGCGGACGGCACGCTGGTGGTCGATCCCGCAGACCCGGCTTTTTCCGTCTACCGCCTTTACGAGGCGGCCCTCGATCGCGCCCCCGACGAGGTGGGCCTGACCGCCTGGACCTATGCCAACACCACGGGCATGGGCATGGAGGAGATGGCCGGCCGCTTCATGGCCGCGCCCGAGTTCGCCCAGCGCTTCGGCACCCCCGACAACGCCGGCTTCGTCGATCTCCTCTACCGGAACGTCCTGGACCGGCCGGCGGACGCGACCGGCGCAAGCGGGTGGCTGGGGGCCCTCGAGGGCGGCGCGCTGTCGCGCGAGCAGGTCCTTCTCCAGTTCTCGGACAGCGTGGAGAACGTGAACAAGGTCAACGCCGGGGTCGGCGACGGTGTCTGGCTTGCCTGAACCACGACGCGGCCGGGGAGCGCCGCCCCGGTCCGCCGGCCCGCGCGACGGTTGCGCCGCGCGTGGCATTGGGCAAGATTGCGCCGCCGGATGGGCCGGCAACCGAAGGAGCGGTTCCGAATGACCGAATCCCGGGCCGATTGGCGCCCCCGTCTGTCCGCCGCCGCGCTCGCCGCCGACGGCTCCCTGCGCGTCCTGTGGGACGACGGCAGCGATCATGTCATCGACCTCGGCGTGCTCCTTCGTGACGGCGCGGCCCTGCGCTCCCCGGACCCCGGCCGGGGCGCCGTCCCGCTGGCGGTCGACCCCTCCGGCCTGTCCCTGCGCTGGTCGGACGGCGTGGAGATCACGGCGGGCACGCTGCGCCGGCTGGCCCTGAACCAGGACGCCGAGCGCTTCCGGGTGTGGCGGAAGGCCCATGGCCTGTCGCAGGAGGCCGCCGGCGAGGCGCTCGGGCTGAAGCGCCGCATGGTCCAATGCTACGAGGCCGGCGCCCTCCCGGTCCCCCGGACGGTCCGGCTGGCGATGATCGGTTACGACACGGTGACCCGGAGCGGAATGGTGTGACCGCCCGCCGGCCTCCCGGCGCCCGGCCGAGGCTTTCCATCGGCTGACCGGAGGCCCCGGCCATCGCGGCGGACGGGGAGGGAATCCCGTCCGGCCTGTTGTCCCCGGACGGGGCATGGCGCTTCCGGGGACGTCGCTCCGGAGAATTCCGGTGGGGCCGGGCAGCGCGGCGGTGCATCATGCCGCGACGCGGGGGGAGGGCTGCGGCGGCGATCCGCCCGCCGTCCCGCTTGGCTTCCCCCCTTTGACGGCGAGGGTGATCGCATGCCTCCCCAGGACGCGCTGGCACCGCTGGTCGAGCATCTGGGCCTCGTGGTGGGGGCCGTCGCCAGCCCCGCGACCGGCCTCCTCATCGCACTGCTCGCCTTGTGGATGCCGGGCCGGCGCGCCTTCCTGGCGGTGGCCGCGCTGGCCGGCCTGTGCAACGGCGCCCTGGAGGCGGCCGGGCTGCCGGGGACCGGCCTGGTGGTGGCGGGGGCCGCCGGCACGGCCGGGGCGCTGCTCCAGGCCTGGGCGATGTGGCCGGTCGCCCGTCTCGTCAAGCGGGTCGGCCGCGCCCTGCGGTCGCGGGCCGGCGTCTGATGCCGGCCGTCGGGCGGCCGCGGCGGATCAGACCTCCTCTTCGCGGGCCGGCTCGATGCGCGGGACGACCAGGATCTTGTCGATGCGGCGCCCGTCCATGTCGACGACCTCGAAGCGGGCGCCGGGCTGCTCCACCACCTCGCCGGCCTTGGGGACATGGCCCAGCCGGTTGAGCACGAAGCCGGCGACGGTGTGGAAGTCGCCGGCGTTGCGCAGGCCGCGCACCCCGATCAGATCCTCGAACTCGTCCACCGGCATCCAGCCCTCGACCAGCCAGGAGCCGTCCTCGCGGCGCACGGCGGCGACGTCGGGCGTCCGCCCGGCGTCCGGCAGGTCGCCCGCGATGGTCTCCAGTATGTCGGTGATGGTGACGATGCCCTCGATGCTGCCGTATTCGTCCACCACCACCGCCAGATGGCGCCCGGAACTCTTCAGCAGATCGAGAAGCTTCAGGATGGGCGTGCCGTCATGGACGGCCAGCGGCTTCACGGCGCTGCCCGCCAGGTCGAAGGGCCGGCCCTGCACCGCATGGTCGAGCAGGTCGCGGGTGTGGACGATGCCGACCAGCTCGTCCAGGGTGCCGCGGCAGACCGGGTAGCGCGAATGGCCGCCGGCCTTGATCTCCCGGAGCAGCTGCTCCTGCGGATCGCCGAGGTCGAGCCAGACGACGTCCGGCCGCGGGGTCATGATGGCGCGCACGCTGCGGTCGGCGAGCCGCAGCACGCCGTCGATCATCTCCTTCTCCGCCGGGGAGAAGACGCCCGCCTGCGTGCCTTCGGTGATCATCGACCGCACCTCCTCCTCGGTGACGGTGGCGTCGCGCTGCCCGTGCAGGCCGAGCAGCCGCAGCGCCAGGTCGGTGGAGGCGCCGAGCAGCCACACCATGGGGGCGGCGACGCGGGACAGCGCGCGCATCGGCCGCGCCACGAGGGCGGCGGTGCGCTCGGGGTTCTTGAGCGCGACCCGCTTGGGGATCAGTTCGCCCAGCACGATGGACAGGTAGGTGATGACGACCAGCACCGAGCCGACCCCCAGCACCTCGCCGTAGCCGGCCAGCGCCGGCTGGGTGTCGAGCCACGTCCCGAAGCGCTCGCCCAGCGTCGCCCCGCCGTAGGCGCCCGCCACCACGCCGACCAGCGTGATGCCGATCTGGACGGTCGACAGGAAGCGGCCCGGGTCGTCGATGAGCCGCAGGGCGGTGCGCGCCCCGCGGTCGCCGCCCTCGGCCATGCTTTGCAGGCGGGCCTTGCGCGAGGAGACCACGGCGAGTTCGGACATCGAGAACACGCCGTTCAGGAGCGTCAGCGCGACGACGACGGCGATCTCAAGGGAAAGCATGGCGGGGTTCCACGGGTGGGGCGGGGACGGCGGGCAGGCAGGCGGTGCCGGGCCGGCCGGCCAGGGCGGCGCGGCCGGGGCATGGCCGCGCGGGAAGGCGGCTGGGGCACCGGGTCGGGAAGGGTGGAGGGCGCCGCAGGACGTCCGGCTGTCGGCGGACGCCCTGCGGCCGGCGTGGGCCGCTGGCGGATTCGGTCATGCTGGTGCCGGCCGATCGGCGGGCGCGCTCCGTCGTCAATGATCGTTCCCGCATGATGTTGCCTGGACGGGTGGGACGCAACCCCCATGGCGCCACCAAGGCGGGTCCGCCCTTCCGGCCGTTCCCGGTGCGGTCCCGATCGGGCATGATGGCGCCGCGTCCCCGCCGCGGGGGCGGAGCCGGAACGGAGCCCCGATGACCTCACTCGCCGCCGACCTCGCCGCCCTTCTGGGCACCGTCCGCCGGCCCGGCGACTTCGTCGTCTCCGGGACCGTCGACCTTCTGGCCCCCTGGATCGAGGTCGACGGCGTCGGGCCGGTCGCCCTGCCGCTCCTGCCGGCCCAGGCCGAGCAGCTCGTCGCCGTCGCCGAGCGCGCGCCCTACGGCCGGGGGGAGGAGACCCTGTTCGACCCCGCGGTCCGGCAGACCTGGCAGATCGACGCCGGGCGCGTCCACATCCGGGGCCGCCACTGGCCGGCCACGCTGGACGCGGTCCTCGCCCGGGTGGGCGCGGGGCTCGGCCTGGACGGGCCGGTTTCGGCGGAGCTTTACAAGCTGCTGCTGTACGGCGAGGGCGATTTCTTCGTGAACCACCGCGACACCGAGAAGACGCCCGGCATGTTCGCCACGCTGGTTCTGGTGCTGCCCTCGCTGTGCGCCGGCGGCGAGCTGGTGGTGCGGCACAAGGGGCGGGAGGTCCGCCTCGACCTCGGCGGCGGCGAGCCGTCGGAGCTGGCCTTCGCCGCCTTCTACGCCGACTGCGTCCACGAGGTCCGGCCGGTCACCGCGGGCCACCGGCCGACGCTGATCTACAACCTGTCGCGGCCGGGCCGGGAGCGGCCGCCCGGGCCGCCGGACCATGACGGGGAAACCGCCCTTGCGGCGGCCCTCCTGACCGGCTGGGCCGCCGGAACGGCGCCGGAGGCGGCCCGGCCGGCCAAGCTGGTCTACCCGCTGGAGCACGCCTACACGCCCGCCGAACTCGGCTTCGGGACGCTGAAGGGGGCCGACGACGCGGTCGCCCGCCTGCTCGCCGCCGCAGCGCCGCAGGCCGGCTGCGCGCTGCATCTGGCGCTGCTGTCGATCGAGGAGAGCGGCTCCGCCGAGAACCAAGGGGATTATCGCCGCGGCCGCTGGTCGGACGATGACTTCGAGGTGGTCGAGGTCCTGGAACGCCGCGCCGGGCTGACCGAATGGCGGCGGCCCGACGGCACCGCGGCGGAGCTGGGGATCATTCCGGTCGAGGAGGGCGGGGAGATCGCACCGCCCGGCGCCCTGGACGAGCTGGAGCCGGACGAGGAGCACTTCCACGAGGCGACCGGAAACGAGGGCGCCTCCTTCGAGCGCACCTACCGCCGGGCCGCCCTGGTGCTGTGGCCGCAGGACCGCTTCTTCGCGGTCCTCGCCCAGGCCGGCCCCGCGGTCACCCTGCCCCGGCTGGAGGATCTGGCCGGGCGTTGGGAGGCGGAGGGTGCGGATCCCGCCTCCCCGCTGCGGCGCGAGGCTCTGGCGCTGTCCGGCGGCATGCTCGCGCTCTGGCCGGCCGGGTGGGCGCGGCGGGCCCGCGCCGTCAGCGACACCGCCCGCCTGCTCGGCCTGCTGACCCGCCTCGGCGACGACGAGCGGATCGCCTCGCTGCTGTCCCGCTTCCCCGAGTACGGCAGCTGCACGATGGGCGAGGCCGCCGCCATCGCCGCCGCGGCCGTCCGGCTGCCGCCCGGACAGGCCGCCGCGCTGATGGAGCGGATCGTCGCCACGACCATCCAGGCGGCGCTCGAACCGGCCGCCGCCCTGCTCGCCCGGGCCGCCGCGGACTGGCCGCCCGGGCGCCGCCCCGGCCTTGCCGGCGTTGCCGCCGTTCTGACCGCGGCGCTGCCCGGCATTCCCGGGCAGGGAGGGTGCGACCGCTGGGGCCGCCCGCTCCCGGTGTCGGCCGGCCTCGTCGTGGACCTGCTGGGCGCGCTGGAGGCGATCGACCCGGCCCTTGCCGGCCGGGCTGTCGACCACGTCCTGGCCTGGCCCCGGACCTACGATCCGGACCGGATCCTCGTCCCGGCCGCGACGGCGCTGGTCGAATCGCCGACGACGCGGGGCCTCGCCTCGGCCGAACGCTTGCGCGCCGCCGCGCTGGCCCATCTGGATGCCCGCATCGCCGAACCGCTGGAGCCGCCGGGCGACTGGCGCCGCGCCGCCGCCTTGCCCTGCTCGTGCCCGGATTGCCGCGACCTTTCCCGCTTCCTCGAATCGCCCGACCTCCGTGTCTGGGTCTTCAAGGCGGCGGCGGGCGAGCGCGGCCACGTCGAGGAGTCCATCCGGCAGGCGCAGAGCGACCTGGACGTCGCCACCGACCGGAAGGGCCGGCCATTCAGCCTGGTCGCCACCAAGAACCAGGCCAGCTATGAGCGCAGGCGCCTCCAGCGCAGGAAGGACGAGGAGGATCGCGCGCGCCTGCGCGGGTGACGCCGTTGCCGGGGGGAGGGGCGCCTCCCTCCGGCCAGTAAAGCGTGAACATCCGTTAATCGATTCTTTGCCCATGAACGGTTAACTTTCATTAACACTGCGCTTCCTGCATAATGTGTTTGAGTTCTCTCCCAAGCGTTCCTAGTATGGATCCTTGAAGGCGATGAATGATTGGCGTCCATATGTTTTTGCATGCGGACATATTCATGAAAAGGCGCGTTTCATCCGGCCGTATGTCGACGGTTTTGCTGCGGGATGTGGCGGGGGCGTTGCCGGAGGGCGCCGATTATTTGCGCATGAACAGTCCGGAAGATGCGGCCCATGGCCGATCCTAGCGCCACGACGCAACCGTCGCCGTCCCCGACGGTGCCCAGCCGGGACCGCTTCCTGGCCTTCGCCTTCGCCTCTGCGCATCTGCTCCTGGAAACCGACAACGACGGCCGCATCACCTTCGCGGCGGGGGCGCGCTGCGGCCTGACCGACCGGGCCACGGAGGATCTGGTCGGCCACGCTCTGTTCGACCTGCTGCCGGTGGAGGAGCACACCTTCTTCCGCATGCTGCTCGCCCGCCTGGTCGAGCGCGGCCGGCTCGACCCGACCCATGTCGTGCTGAGGACGGCGGCCGGGCAGCGCTTCGGCATGATGATGGGGGCCTGCCGCCTGCCCAAATACCCGGACCGCTGCTTTCTCGGCTTCAGCATCGCCGCGCATCCGTCGGAGCGCGGGGCCGGCCGCTGCCTGTCCGACCTCGCCGCCTTCGCCGAGAGCCTGGAGAGCCGCCTGGCCGCGGCCGGGGCGGGCGAGCGTGGCCAGAAGCTGTCCATGCTGGCCATCGAGGGGCTGGCCGAATGGACGGCCGGCCCGGACCTGCGCAACGGGCTGGAAGCCTACCTGCTGTCGATGTCGTCGGACGGCGACGGCGCGGTTCGGCTCGGCGACGAGCGCTACGCCGTGCTGCACAGCGACGACGTGACCCGCGAGGAGATCGGGCGGGACATCCGCCGCCTGCTGACCCGGCATGGGGCGGACGAGCTGCGCGACGCCCTGCATGTCTGGCAACTGCCCGTGCAGGGAGC
The DNA here is from genome assembly GCA_023416455.1 of Pseudomonadota bacterium. Taxonomy (GTDB): domain Bacteria; phylum Pseudomonadota; class Alphaproteobacteria; order Azospirillales; family Azospirillaceae; genus Azospirillum. The sequence goes on from JAEZHQ010000519.1 coordinate 12,830, forward strand.
GGGGGTGGCGATGTCGGACGTGGCGCGCGCCCTGTCCTACACGCTCCAGAAATTCGCCTCCGACGAGCCCGGGGCCTTCGACGTCGCCGACGTGAACGGGGCCGTGGTCGATATGCTGCACCAGACGGTCGGCCGGATCGGGCAGGTCCGGCGCACGCTGGAGCGGCGCGACTTCCACTTGGTGTTCCAGCCCATCGTCAGCCTCGCCTCCCAGCGCATGCATCACGTCGAGGCCCTGATCCGCGTCGGCGGCAGCGAATCGCCGGCCGAGTTCATCGCCTTCGCCGAGCGGATCGGGCTGATCTGCGACCTCGACCTGCTGGTCTGCCAGGCCGCCCTCGACCTGTTGCGGCAGGCGGAGGAGCAGGACCGCCGGGTGCCCGACATCGCCATCAACCTGTCGGCGGTGTCGCTGGGCAGCGCGCTGGTCATGGAACGGCTGGAAGCCCTCCTGGCACCCCACGAAGGGCTGCGGCGCAAGCTGCTGGTCGAGGTGACGGAGACCGCGGCCATCCACGACTTCAACGGCCTGAACCGGACCCTGGAGCGGCTGCGCAAGCTGAACCTGCGCACCTGCCTGGACGACGTCGGCAGCGGCACCACCTCCTTCATGTCGCTCAACGAGCTGAAGGTCGACTTCGCCAAGCTGGACGGCCGGATCGTGCGCGGGGCTTTGACCAACAGCCGCGACCGCGCCATCCTGCAATCGATCGTCGAGATCGGGCGCCACATCGGCATCGACCTGATCGCCGAGCAGATCGAGACCGACGAGCAGCTCCAGATGCTGCGCCAGCTCGGCGTCCGCTACGGACAGGGCTACCGCTTCGCCCGGCCCCGGCCCGAGCTGCCGGTCGAGCCGGCCGGACCTGAACCGCCGGCGCCGGTCCGGCCGGGGCGCCGCCTGGGCGAGCGCGAGACCTGGGGATGATTCGGGCGGGCTGATTCGGGCGGGATGATTCCGGCGGGCTGATCCCGGCGGAATGATCCCGGCCCCGGCGCCGCCCCGCGGCGGCGCCGGGAGGCTGCGGTCAGGCGGCGGCGGCCGACAGGTAGCGGTCGAGCCGGGCCTGCATGTCGGGCGCGGTGGCCTCGGTGGTGAAGCGCACGTGGATCATCCCGCGGTCGACGGCCAGGATCTTGAAGGGGAGCGCCACGCCGGCCCGCTCGATGTCGACCACGCCGCGCCCATCGGGCCGCAGCGCCGGCAAGGCCGGATCCTCGGCGCCGCCGGCCAGCCGGATCGCGGCCCCCTGGCTCGACAGGTCGGCGAGGACGGCCGCCGCCGACCGGCCGTCGGGCAGCCGCACCGTGCAGGGCTGCTCGATGCGGTGGCGCGGGTGCCGGCGCCGGTCGACCTCCTCGGTGGCGGTGCGCACGACGCGAACCAGCAGGCCGCGGAGATCCTCGATGCTGCCGGCGACCTGGGTGGCCACCCCGCGCACCTCCGCCGCCCGCGTGCCGGTGGCGTCGGCCTCCGCGGAGACCTCGGTGATGCGCGACGACACCTCGCGCGCGGCCTCGGCGGTCTGGTTGATGTTGCGGGCGATCTCCCCGGTGGCCGCGGCCTGCTCCTCGATGGCGGCGGCGATGCTGCCGGACACCGCGCTGATGGCGTCGATGGCCTCGCCGATGCCGTTGACCGCGGTCACGGCGTTGGCCGTCACCGTCTGGATGTCGGCGATCCGGCGCGCGATCTCCTCGGTGGAGCGCGCCGTCTGGGTGGCCAGGTTCTTGACCTCGCCGGCGACCACGGCGAAGCCCTTGCCGGCCTCGCCGGCGCGCGCCGCCTCGATCGTGGCGTTCAGCGCCAAAAGGTTGGTCTGGCTGGCGATTTCCTGGATCAGGTGGGCGACGTCGCCGATCCGCGCCACCGAATCGGACAGGGAGCGGATGGTGGCCTCGGTCTCCTGGCCGGCGGTCACGGCGCGCTGGGCCAGCGTGCTGGCGGTCACCACCTGCCCGCCGATGTCGCCGATGGAGGCGGTGAGCTGTTCCGACGCCGCGGCCACCGTCTGGGCGTTGCTCAGGGCCTGGGCCGCCGCCGCGGCCACGCCCTGGGCGTTGCCGCTGACCCGTTCGGCGGAGACCGCCATGGCCTCGGCGTAGCGCTCCATGGCCTGGGTCCGGTCGGCCACCCGGTCGACGGCGGCGCGGCTCTCCTGCTCCACCGTGCCGGCCATGCGCTCCAGCGCATCGACCTTGCGCGCCTCCGACTCGGCGCGCTGGCGTTCCTGCGCGGCGCGCAACGCCTGGGCCTCGGCCATGCCGTCGCGGAAGACGACCACGGCCCGGGCCATGTCCCCGATCTCGTCGCGCCGCTCCACCGCGCTGACCGCGACGCCGATGTCGCCCCGGGCCAGCGCCGTCATCACCCCGGTCAGGCGGGTGACCGGCACGGCGATCAGGCGGAACAGCAGGCCGTTGACGGCGGCGAGCAGGCCGAGCAGCAGGGCGATGGCCGCCATGGTCTGCCACAGGGCGGTGTCGACGGTCTCGACGGTCCTTGCGGCCAGATCGGCGGACACCGCCTGGGCGCCGCCGGCGGTGGCCGACAGCAGCTCCTGCATGGACAGGCGCAGCGGCCGCGCCTCGCCGAACCACAGCCGGTCGTTGTCGCGCCGCGCCTGGGCCACCGCCTCGGCGGCGGCGGCCATCCGGTCGCGCGCCGCGGCCAGCGCC
>JAEZHQ010000232.1 GCA_023416455.1 Pseudomonadota bacterium
CGTCCCAGCAGCGGCGCGCCGTCGGCGTCGCGATCGAAGGGCAGGCCGGCGGCCAGCAGCGCGCGCACCCGTTCCGCCCCCTCCCGCGCCAGAACCTGGGCGCGGGCGGCGTCCACGAAACCGGCGCCGGCCGACACGGTGTCGGCGGCGTGGTCCTCCGGCCGGTCGCCGGGGGCAAGCGCGGCGGCGATTCCGCCCTGCGCGTGCCGGCTCGACCCGCCGGGCAGATCCTCGGTCTTGGTCAGCAGGGTCACGGCCCGCGGGGCCAGGTGCAGCGCCGCCGTCATCCCGGCGAGGCCGGAGCCGACCACGACCACCGCGGCGTCGCGGACGGCGCAGGGGGAGGGCATGGCGGCGGCCTCAGCGGGGCCGGACCGCGAGCATGCGCTCCACCGAGCGCCGCGCCCGCCCGGCGAGATCGGCCGGGATCTCCACCCGCGGCTCAAGCCGGCGCAGCGACTCCAGGATGTTGGCCAGGGTGATCCGCTTCATGTGCGGGCACAGGTTGCAGGGCCGCACGAACTCGGTGTCGGGGGAGGCGGCGGCGACGTTGTCGCTCATCGAGCATTCGGTCACCATCAGCACGCGCGGCGGCCGGCGGTCGGCGACGAAGTCGATCATGCGCGCGGTGGAGCCGACGAAGTCGGCCGCCTCCAGAACCTCGGGCGGGCATTCCGGATGGGCGATGACCACGAGGTCGGAGAAGCGGCTCCGGAACTCCCGGATTTCGGCGCCGGTGAAGCGCTCGTGCACCTCGCAATGGCCCTTCCAGGCGATGATCTCGACCGGCGTCTGGGTGGCGACGTAGCGCGCCAGATACTCGTCCGGCAGCATGATGACCCGCGGCGCGCCCAGCGACTCCACCACCTCCACCGCGTTGCCGGAGGTGCAGCAGATGTCCGCCTCCGCCTTCACGGCGGCCGAGGTGTTGACGTAGGCGACCACCGGCACCCCCGGGTAGCGCTCGCGCAGCAGCCGCACGTCGGCGGCGGTGATCGATTCGGCCAGCGAGCAGCCGGCGTTGCCGTCCGGGATGAGGACGGTCTTGTCCGGGTTCAGCAGCTTCGCCGTCTCCGCCATGAAATGGACCCCGGCCAGCACGATGACGTCGGCGTCCGTCTCCGCGGCCCGGGCGGCCAGCGCCAGGCTGTCGCCGACGATGTCGGCGACGCCGTGGAAGATTTCCGGGGTCTGGTAGTTGTGGGCCAGGATGACCGCGTTGCGCTCCCGCTTCAGCGTGTTGATGGCGTGCACCAGCGGGGCGTGGAACGGCCATTCGACCGCGGGGATGACGCGCCGGACGCGCTCGTAGATCGGGCGCGTGGCTTCGGCGATGTCGGGCGTGTAGGCAAGGCCGCCGGCGTCGGGCATGGCTCGTCCCCTTAATGCTCATTACGATACAAACCGTAAATGCTCGATGAGAGCATATCAAGGGAATTCCGCTCCGCGCGGCGCGCGGCTGTTGCCGGGGCCGGGCGCCGGGGCCATGATCCTGGCCCCGCAGGCGCCGGCAAGGGCGCCGGGACGAAGGAAAGGGAGGCCGGAAGGCATGGATGCACAGGATTTGCGCGCGCTTCAGACGCCGCTGAAGGACGCCTACAAGGACAACCCGGACGCCGCCGTGGTGACGCTGAAGGCCAGGGGCGCGCTGGATGAATCGGCCATCGCCTGCAAGGTGGACACCGGCCGCGCCCTGATCGAGGCGGGGCTGCACCCGGCGACCGGCGGCCCGGGCACCCAGGCCTGCTCCGGCGACATGCTGCTGGAGGCGCTGGTGGCCTGCGCCGGGGTGACGCTGAAGGCGGTGGCCACCGCGCTGTCCTTCGATCTGCGCGGCGGCACCGTGTCGGCCGAGGGCGACCTCGACTTCCGCGGCACGCTGGGCGTCGCCAAGGACGCGCCGGTCGGCTTCCGCGCCATCCGCCTGCGCTTCGATCTGGACACCGACGAGCCGGCCGAACGCATCGCCACGCTGACCAAGCTGACCGAGCGCTACTGCGTCGTCTACCAGACGCTGGCCAGCCCGCCGCCCCTGACGCTGGCCATCGAGACCGGACGCGCCGGCTGACCGGCGCTCTGCCGCAAGACTACGCGGCGGCGGCCCGGGCGGCTTCCGCGTAGTCTTGTGGAAAGGGCGGACCGTGCCGGCCCGCGGCTGTGCGCCCGGTTGGCCCGTCGCGGTGGCCGCGGTTCGTAATCTTGTGGAAAGGCGGCGCCCGGTGCCCTGTGGGGCGGCGGATTCGTCATCTTGTGGAGGCCGCGCCCGGCCGCCGCGGCGCCGGCGGTTCGTAATCTTGTGGACGGCGCGCGGCGGCCGGGGCCGGCGCCCGTGGCGCGTAGTCTTGTGGAAAGGCTTGGCGACAAAGGGCTTGCGCGGCCCGGACGCACCGGCGGCGGCGGCCGGACATGCCCCGGCGCCGCCTTGCGCAGTCTTGTGGAAGCCGTTGAATCGGCAGGGAATTTTCCGCGTAATCTGGTGGCGGGGTCATACCGGCGGCGCATGAACACGCCGTCCGCATCACATCCCGATCAGCGCCGCGTGGCGGCGGTCGGAGGCGACCGGGGGCAGCGACGGGTGCAGGATCACCCCTTCGCGGTTCACCTCGACCTTGGCCTCCGGATAGACGTTCAGCGCGACGCGCAGCGTTTCCGGGAAGCGGGTCTTGAAGTGGCGGATCTCGTCGTAGCCGGCGCCGAACTGCGCGTGGAGCGACTGCCAGGACACCCTGGTCGGCTCGGTCAGCGAATGCAGCCGGTAGGCGAGCCAGATGTAGACGTCGATCGCCATGGACTTGCTGGAGATCTCGCGGATCGCCGATTCCAGGACCGGCACCGGATGCTCGCGCAGCGACTTGAAGAAGCTTTCCGACAGCAGCACCCGCTCCTCCCAGAGCGACCCCTGGCGGTCGTCCTCCTCGGTGAAGGTGAGGCCGCCGACGACGATGCTGTCCTTGGCGAACTTGCTGCCGCGCCCGCGCGCCTGGGTGTCGTCCCAGAAGAAGGTCAGATGGCAGGCCGACAGCCGGTTGCACTGCTCCTTGACGTCCCGGTAGGACTGGCCGCCGGTGGACACGTTCATGCGGCTCATCCAGTCGCGCATGGAGGCGCCCAGCTCGACCTCGCGGCTGTTGGACTGGAGGGCGCGGGTTTGCAGGTAGAGCATGATCAGCCGGGCGCGCGACCCGTAGGGGACGCCGAACATGCGCTCCCTGCCGCCGATCAGCAGCACGCCCGGCTGCACCACCAGCGTCACGCGGTGGCCGTCGCGGCGCCAGATCTGGTCGTCGGGGATGCGCTTGTGGGGCAGGGCGGTCAGGCAGAAGCCGCTGTAGGTGATGCCCATCGCCCGCGATTCATCGGCCAGCACGGCGGCCGCGGCGTCGACCAGCGGCCGCTGGTCGCGCGGCACCAGTTCGCGGGCGCGCTCGCGGCCGTGCCGGATGATGAGCTGGTGGATCTCAGCCATGGCGTCTCTCCGGGCGGTTCGCCGCGGGCCATCGTGGTTGATGCCGATGATCGTGAAACGACTCTGGTTTGGTTAAGGTCCCCGGGTCAACGCGTAATCTTGTGGCGCACGCTATTCGTAAACTAGTTGAGTCTTAGTTATTAGCTTGTGCCACCACAATACGCGGGATAAGCCGAGTCGCGTCGACAAGATTACGCGATTCGCGCACCAGACTACGCGGGATGGCGGCCGGAGCCTGTGGACGGGCGGGTGCCGCCGGGCGGGCGCGGCGGCGACTCGGATCATCCGGCCGGCGCATGAACGCTTCCAGGATCGGCCGGGCTTGAAGCCGCACCGCGGCTGTCGGTCGTTCGCGGCTGTCAGTCGTTCAGGAAGGGGTTGTAGAGCCGCTCCTCGCCGAAGGTGGAGGTCGGGCCATGGCCGGGGATGAAGGTGATGTCGTCGCCGAGCGGCAGGAGCTTGGTCTTGATCGAGGCGATGAGTTCGCCGTGGTTGCCGCGGGGGAAGTCGCTGCGGCCGACCGAACCCTGGAACAGCACGTCGCCGACGATGGCGATCCGGCTCGGCCCGTGCACGAAGACGACGTGGCCCGGCGTGTGGCCGGGGCAGTGGTGGACGTCCAGCGTCAGGCCGCCCACGCTCACCCGGTCGCCCTCCTCCAGCCAGCGGTCGGGGGTGAAGGTCCGCACCGGGGGGAAGCCGAACATCTGGCTCTGCATGGGCATGCCGTCGATCCAGAACTGGTCCTCCCGCTGCGGCCCCTCGATCGGAAGGCCGAGGCGGTCGGCGAGGTCGGCGACCCCGCCGGCGTGGTCGATGTGGCCGTGGGTGACCAGGATCTTCTCCAGCGTCACGCCCTTGGCCTCGGCCGCGGCCAGGATGCGGTCGAGATCGCCGCCCGGATCCACGACGGCTCCCTTCATCGTCTCGGGGCACCAGAGCACCGTGCAGTTCTGCTGGAACGGGGTGACCGGTACGATGATGGTCTGCATGCCGGGGCCTCTGCAAAAAAGCGGGTGGGCAACGCGCGGGACCTTACGCGGCGGTGCTGTTCGGGGCAAGGTCCGGTACGATTTCTTAACCATCACCGGTTAAACCGTGCCTTCCTCAAGCCGCCTTCCAGGATGCGGATTCGGACCGAATGCTGTCGCAAAAAGCCAAGTACGCGCTGCGCGCGCTGATCATGCTGGCCGAGCGGTCGGATGACGAGCTGGTGCTGATCGCCGAGATCGCCGAGCGGGAGAACATCCCGCGCAAGTTCCTGGAGGCCATCCTGGTGGAGCTGCGCAAGCACGGGCTGCTGTTCGCCAAGCGCGGCAAGAGCGGCGGCTACCGGCTGGCCCGCCCGGCGTCGGAGATCACCTTCGGCGAGGTGATCCGCCTGATCGACGGCCATCTGGCACCGATCTCCTGCGCCAGCAAGTTCTCCTTCCGCCCCTGCGAGGACTGCCTCGACCCGGCCACCTGCTCGGTGCGCTGGCTGATGGTGCAGGTGCGCGACGCGACCGCGGGCGTGCTCGACAACCGCACCCTGTCCGACGCGCTGCGCCACCGCCAGTCGACCGGCGGCCTCGCCGCCAACTTCGACATCTGACGGGAAGGCCCCGGCCCGCCGGGGGTGGCCCTTCCATCCCCGGCGGGTCAGGGCATCAGCTCGCCCGCCACGAAGACCCGGTCGAGCGCGCGGTTGGTCGCCTCGCGCACGATGTCGGCGTCGAGCAGCGCGTCGACCAGGAGCTGCGCGCCGCGGAAGGTGCTGCCCAGCCGCCGCTGCACCCGGCGCACCGTGAAGGCGGGCTCCTCGAACAGGAAATCCAGGACCTCCGGCAGCCGGGAGTTGCGCCGCTTGGCCCCGATGCGCCGCCGCCAGGACGCGGCGGCGGCGTCCAGGGCCAGCGCGCGGGCGCGCTCGCGCCGCGCCGTCTCGGCCACGGCATCGGCCAGCCAC
>JAEZHQ010000256.1 GCA_023416455.1 Pseudomonadota bacterium
ACCGTGAAGGAACCATATGAAGGAGCGCCCCGCCTTTGCGGGCCGCTTTTGTTCCTGGTGCGAATGCAGAGGTACTGCGGCATCTGGGCATCGTTGGGGAATCGAGGTTCCCTTGAACAACACCACGCCTCGAGCAATGCACCAACACTCGGACTCTCTGGCACGCAAGACGATACTCGTCGTTGGCGTGACGGGATTCATTGGGGCGGCTGCGGCGTGTCGAGTGCATGCCGCGGGTGCCCGCGTCGTCGGCCTATCGCGAACGATCCCAAAGAGCTCTGTGCCGCTGCGCCACGTTCGGCTCAATATAGCCCAGGCCACCGATGTCGAGGCTTGGCGCCGGCATCTCGACGGCATCGATGCGGTTGTCTATTGCGCCGGAGCGCTTCAGGAGGGCTCCGGCGAATCGCTGCAAGCAGTGCATGAGACAGGTCCCGCTGCGCTTTACCGCGCCTGCGCAGAGGCTGATGTGCGCCGCGTCGTCCATTTGTCGGCCCTCGGTGTCGAGCGGGGTGCCACCGGATTCTCGCGCAGCAAGCGGGCGGGCGATCGCGCCTTGATGGAAAGCGGCCTCGATTGGGTGATACTGCGACCTTCGGTGGTCGCCGGCCGCAATGCCTTCGGTGCCGCGGCGCTGCTGCGCGGTCTGGCCGCGCTTCCGGTGCTTCCCGTGCCGGAGCAGGCCGGTCCGCTCCAAGTCGTCCATCTCGACGACCTTCTCGATACAGTCCTGTTCTTCCTGAAGCCTGGTGCGCCCGCGCAGCTCGTTCTCGACGTCGTGGGTCCCCATGCCTGGCGGCTGGAAGAGCTGGTCGGTCTCCTCCGGCGCTGGCTCGGCTGGCGGCCGGCCGGTCAGGTCCGCTTGCCCCGCTGGCTGTCAACCGTCGCCTTCGGCTTGGGTGACCTGATGAGCCGGCTGGGCTGGCGCACAGCCATGCGCAGCAATGCCGGCCGCGAACTGCTGGGCGCCACCCACGGCGACCCGACGCGCTGGATACAGGTTACCGGGCTCGTGCCGCGCGACATCGAACGGGTGCTGCTGATGGAACCGGCGTCGGTGCAAGAGCGATGGTTTGCGCGCCTCTACCTCCTGCGTCCGTGGATCTTCGTCGTTTGCGCCTTGTTCTGGTTTTTCACCGGCGTGATCGCGCTGGGCCCAGGATGGGACAACGGCATCGGCCTGATGAACGAGGGCGGCGTGTTCGGCTGGCCCGCGGCGGCCGCGGTGATCGGCGGCGCCTTGTGCGACATCGCCGTCGGATTGGCGATCGGCTGGCAGCGGACTGCACGCAACGGCGTCATCGCTGCCTTGGTCGTCACTGTGCTTTACGCCATCATCGGCACCGTGCTGGTGCCACGTCTTTGGACCGACCCGATGGGTCCCATGCTAAAGGTCCTACCCATTCTCGCCTTGCACCTGGCCGCCCTCGGGCTGATCGAAGACCGCTGATGCTCTATTTTATCTTGAAGTTCGCCCATGTCATCGGCGCGGCGGTGTTGCTGGGAACGGGCGCCGGCATCGCCTTCTTCATGCTGCTGGCGCATCGGGACGGCAGGCCGCAGGTCGTGGCCGGTGTCGCGCGCATCGTCGTCATCGCCGATTTCTTGTTCACAGCCACCGCTGTAGTCGCCCAGCCCGTCACCGGAGTCTGGCTCGCGCTTCACGTCGGCTATCCATTGTCCCAAGGCTGGATCCTGGTGTCGATTGCTCTCTATCTGGGGACCGGTGCGTTCTGGCTGCCGGTCGTCTGGATGCAGATGCGCATGCGCAATCTTGCGGCCAGGGCGGTACAAGACGGCATGCCGCTGCCCGACGACTATCACCGGCTGTTCGGCTTGTGGTTCGCCTTCGGTTTTCCCGCCTTTGCCGCAGTCCTGGCGATCTTCTGGCTCATGATCCAGAGGCCGTCGTTCGTCCTTTGGTGAGGGCGGCGCGTGCCGTGCGCAGCAGTTCTTCGCCGTAGGGCAAGACGCCGAACAGGACCACGCCCAGCATGACCGCTGCCAGGTACCAACCGGGCAGTGGGACATGCTTCCACTCGAGGGCAAACCGAGCTTCGCCGCTGCCGAACAGCGATAGGAAGTCGGGCCACTTCAGGATGACAACGATGGCCGTTGCGATTGCCGGAGCGAGCTCCAACACCCCGTGCACATGCTGCTCGGTCGGCGAAACATGTCGTGTTGCATTGGCGTAACGCACGTCCCAGATGGCGGTCGCCTGGTGAAGCAGCAGGCCAATCATCATGATCAGGAGCACGCCGGCATTCACTTCGAGAAATAGCGCGGCCAGCAGGGGCGCGCCGACCAGGGCGAATTGCAGCAGATGCAACATCGACTCGAACACGCCGCTCGTACGCTCAATGTGAGAGGCACGGTGGCAGAAATAGTCGGCCAACCCCGCGAGCAGCCATACCGGCACGACCAGGTACATCAGGAAACTCAGGAGCAGGGTGTCGGTCGACATCAACGGCGGGGATATTGCTGGTCGAACTCGGCGATGATCCGCTCCCCCGACGGGCCGAGCCGGCGCAGGATGGCATCGAGCTTTGCTTTCTTGCGTTCGTCTCCCTCGCGGAGCATCAGGACCGTATGACCACCAATCGCGATAGGCTGGCTGTGCGCGGTCTGCTCGTCGACATAGGCGAACCGGCCGAACAGCCAGTGCCCGGCAAGGGAGAACAGGAACAGCCCTAGCGTAATCCAGGCATAGGCGTACGCGCGCCACAGGGAGATGCCGTGTTTCATGGTGCTGGCCTTGCAACCTCCGACGGCAACGACTCCGTGGCACCGTCGTTCCGCCAGCGGGCAATGAGCGCGATGGGTTGTTTACCTCTATCTTCCATCAGCATGGGGCGAACTATCACGAGGTTTCAGCTGGCCTGACCGGAAAGACGTAGGACTCGGGCTGGCCCCGGCCGTCGATCAGCATGAGCTTGACCTCATCCTCTTCAAACATGATGCATCGGAGCTGATGTGCGCCGATGCAATCCTCGGCGCAAGCACGGGCGATTTCGCGGAAGATGACGCAAAGGGACGGATAGTCGCCTGCCAGCGGCGGCTCTCGTAGCGCCACGCGGGCGCTGCCGTTCTCCAAACTGAAGACGACCAGGAGAAGCTCGCGGGCCGTCGCTCCGCGCTGGTCAATCTGGATCCGCAGCTCGGTAAGTACACGCACCACCGTCGATGCGGAGCTCCGCACGTTGCTGGCAGACGGGTCGTCCGGCAAGTCGAACCCGATCCCTCTCCAGTTGGCAGCCATCTTGCCCATCCTCTGCATGGAAAATGTCGCCGCAGCATTCGCCGTTGCCGCCGATTAAGTGGCGAACAGATGAGCACTGGCGCAAAGATCAATCGAATCCGAAGCGCACCGCTTTCAGCGCGGCGTCTTCGACGGCTTGCACAACCCGGTGGAATGATCGCTCGGCTGCCGTTCGGCGCTGCGGCGTGCGTGCGGGTTGCAGCACGAACAGCAGCAATGTGCGGCCCGGCACCTGGACGCTGTCGCTGAACTTCAATCGCCCCAGAGCGGTATCGCCCGGCTTGCGGGTGTCCAGGAGCTGGATCCAGCGGCTGCCCCCCGCCGCTGACGGCAGCGTGAAGGGCACCGCCTCCGTATGGGCGTTTACGACGATCAGCAGTGTTGAATCGTCGCCGACCCGGCGGATACCGGTCTCCTGGGCGCGGCCGTCGAGCAGGACACCGAGCGATCTTGCGTGTCCGTCCTCCCAGTTCTCGTCCGTCATCTCGGCACCGTCGGGCCTCAGCCAGGTGACGTCCTTGACGCCGATCTCCTCGTCGTAGGCTCCGGTCAGGAAGCGGCCACGGCGCAGCATCGGCAGCGCGTGACGGATCAGCAGGAGCTTGCGAACGAACTCGGCCTGGGCGCGGCCATCCGGGCCGATGCCGGACCAGTCGATCCACGTGATCTCGTTGTCCTGGCAATAGGCGTTGTTGTTGCCGCGCTGGCTGCGCGCGAACTCGTCGCCGGCCAGGATCATCGGCGTGCCCTGCGCCAGCAGCAGCGTGGCCAGCAGGTTGCGCATCTGGCGCAGGCGCAGGGCCTTGATCTCGGGATCGTCGGTCGGCCCCTCGACCCCGTGGTTCCAGGACAGGTTGTGGGAATGTCCGTCGCGGTTGTCCTCGCCGTTGGCCTCGTTGTGCTTGTCGTTGTAGGACACCAGATCGTTCAGCGTGAATCCGTCGTGGGCGGTGACGAAGTTCACGCTGGCCCACGGCTTGCGGCCGCGCCGGTTGAAGATGTCCGCCGAGGCGGCCAGGCGGGTGGCCATCTCCGGCAGCTTGCCCTCGTCGCCCTTCCAATAGGCGCGCACGGTGTCGCGGAACTTGTCGTTCCACTCCGCCCAGCCCGGGGGGAAGCCGCCCACCTGGTAGCCGCCGGGGCCGCAGTCCCAGGGCTCGGCGATCAGCTTGACGCGGGAGAGCACCGGGTCCTGGCGGCAGGCGTCGAGAAAGCCGCCGCTGTGGTCGAAGCCGTAGGTCTCGCGCGCCAGGATGGTGGCGAGGTCGAAGCGGAAGCCGTCCACATGCATCTCCGTCACCCAGTAGCGCAAGCTGTCGGTGACCATCTGGAGCACGCGGGCGTGGACGAGGTTGAGGGTGTTTCCGGTGCCGGTGTCGTTGATGTAGTAGCGCGGGTTGTCCGGCAGCAGCCGGTAGTATGAGGCGTTGTCGATGCCCTTGAACGAGAGGGTCGGCCCCATCTCGTTGCCTTCGGCGGTGTGGTTGTAGACGACGTCCAGGATCACTTCGATCCCCGCCTCGTGGAAGCGGGCGATCATCTCCTTGAACTCGTGGATGGCGCCCGAGGCCAGATAGCGCGGGTCCGGCGCGAAGAAGGCGATGGAGTTGTAGCCCCAGTAGTTGCGCAGCCCCTTCTCCAGCAGGTGGCGGTCGTCCACGAAGGCGTGCACCGGCAGCAGCTCCACCGCCGTGACTCCGACCGAGCGGATGTAGTCCACCACCTCCTGCCGTGCCAGGCCGGCGAAGGTGCCGCGGTACTGCGGCGGCACCGCCGGGTGGCGCATGGTGTAGCCGCGCACATGGGTCTCGTAGAGGATGGTGCGCTCCCACGGGATGGCCGGATGACGGTCCTGGCCCCAGGTGAAGGCCGGGTCGACGACCACGCATTTGGGCATGCCGGGGGCGCTGTCGCGCCGGTCGAAGGAGAGGTCGCCGCGCGGCGAGCCCACCCGGTAGCCGAAATGGGCGTCGGACCAGCGCAGCGGCCCGATCAGGTGCTTGGCGTAGGGGTCGAGCAGCAGCTTGTTCGGGTTGAAGCGGTGCCCGGCCCGCGGCTCGTAGGGTCCGTGCACGCGGTAGCCGTAGACGGTGCCCGGCCGGGCGTCGGGCAGATAGCCGTGCCAGACCTCGTCGGTGTATTCGGGCAGTTCGATGCGCTCCAGCTCGCGCCGGCCCTCGCCGTCGAACAGGCACAGCTCGACCCGGGTGGCGTTGGCCGAGAACAGCGCGAAATTGACCCCGCGCCCGTCCCAGGTGGCGCCGAGCGGGTAGGGCAGACCCTCCCGGACGCGGGAACGGCCGGAGATCGACGGGGCGAACGGCGGCTTCTTCACGACGGGGCCTCGCATCGGCAGGAAGGATAAGGAGTGGGAGAAAGGGCGGCGGCGCGCGGAGCACCCAAGCAACGCGCCGGACGGGCCGGTGATCCCGCCTCCCTCGACTGGAGCGTCACCGTGGAGCGCGGCGCCTCTCCCAAGGGGGTGGGTCCCTTATGAGTATGGGCATAGTCGTCAAGGCAGGTCGCGGCACTAAGCACATCATGGTATGCTCCCCCCGAAATAGAGATAAATATTCTGAGGGAACGCGGCCAAAGGAATCGACATCAGGCGGAATCGACATCAGGCACGGACCATCGGGCGTCGCATGAAACCAGTTTCCAGGTCCCGCGGGCCGTGGGCACGAGAGCCCGCCACCGGCCGGCACCGGCACCAACACCGGGTCCGGCGGATCGCGCGCCGGCGGGTTCCGCGCCCGTCGGACTGACGCCGCCCTTTGCGAACCGGCGTTCCGCCGGGGCCGCCACACCCGTCCTCACCCGGCTCTCCGGCGCGTTGCCGCCGCGGCCCCCTACCGCGTTGTCCCCGCCCATGCTTCCTCACCCCGTCCGCGCGCTGCTGTCCTTCGACTCCAAGGCCGTCCTGGCCGTCATCGTCGTGGCCATGACGCTGCTCGGCTCGGCCTCCTGGGGGGCGATGACGCTGCTTGACTACGACGACACGCTCGCCCGGGCGCAGCGCGAGGTCCGGCAGGCCGCCGCCCTGCTGGAACGGCAGGCGGCGAGCGTGCTGGAGGCCGGGGCGGCGGCGGTGACGCGCGTGGCCGACCGGCTGGAGGCCGGCGGCCTGCCGGTGGAGGCGGCGGCCCTCCCGGCACCGGGGGCGCTGTCGGTCGTCGACCGCGCCGGGCGCCTCCTGTTCGGGCCGGAGGTCGCCCTCGACCGCGGCCGGCTGGCCACCCTGCTGGAGCGGGAGGGCAAGGACATCCGCCTGCTGCCCGGCCATGCCGGCGGGGAACCCTCGGTGGTGCTGGCGCGGCGGCTGGCCGGCCGCCCGGACGAGGCCGCGGGTGGCCGGACGGCCGGGGGGGCGGTGCTGCTCGCCCTGCCGACCACCGCCCTGTCCGCCGTGCTGACGGTGTTCGGCGACGGCCAGCACCGCTTCGCCGGCCTGTTCCGGCCGGACGGCCTGCGTCTCGCCGGCTTCGACGTTTCCGATCCGGGGCCGCCCGGATCGGCACCGGGGGTGCCGGGGGCGTCGGAGCTGGGGCCGCTGCCGCCGCTCGCGCCGGGCGCCGCCACGGTCGAGACCGATTGGCCCGTGGGGGGGCAGGGGGCGGTGATCGGGCTGAAGCGGATGGCGGCCTTGCCGGTGGTCGCCGCCGTGGTCCTGCCGCGCGACGCCGTTCTGGCGCCCTGGCGGGTCCGGCTCGACCACGGGATCGCGGTGGCGGCCGTCGGCCTGCTGGCCCTGCTCGGCCTGGCCGGGCTCGGCTGGGCCGGCCTGCGGCGGGAGGCGGCGGCCCGCCATGCCCTGCGCGACGCCAACGTCCGGCTGGAGCAGCGCGTCGAGGAGCGCACCGCCGACCTGCTCGGGCTCAACCAGAAGCTCATCCGCGCGCTTGGCGAGAAGGAGCGCGCCCACCAGGCCAAGGCGCGCTTCCTGTCGGCGGCCAACCACGACCTGCGCCAGCCCTTCCAGGCGCTGCGCCTGTTCCACCATCTGCTGGCCGAGCGGCTGAGCGACCCGAAGGACCGCGCCATCGCCGACAAGATGGGCGAGGCGCTGGACGGCGGCGAGAAGCTGCTGCACGCGCTGCTGGAGGTGGCGACGCTGGACGCCGGGGTGGTCCGCCCGGAGGTGGGCGACCTGCGGGTGGGCGAGGTCATGGAGGCGGTGGCCGCCGAGTTCCGCGGGGCTGCGGCGGACAAGGGGCTGGTGCTGCGTCTGCGGCCCTGCGACGCCGTGGTGCGCAGCGACCGGACGCTGCTGACCCGCATGCTGCGCGACCTGCTGCGCAACGCGGTCGCCTACACGGCGTCCGGTCGCATCGTCCTGGGCTGCCGGCGGCGCGGCGCCTGGCTGCGCATCGAGGTGTGGGACACCGGCTCCGGCATCCCGCCGGAGCATCTGGACACCATCTTCGAGGACTTCGTCCAGCTCGGCAATCCGGAGCGCGACCGCCGGCGTGGCCTCGGCCTCGGACTTGCGACGGTGCGGCGCAAGGCGGCGCTGCTCGGCCACACCGTGGAGGTGCGCTCGCACCCCGGCCGGGGCTCGGTCTTCACCCTCACGCTGCCGCTCGCCGACCGCGGCGGGGCGGCGGAGGAGGCCGTGGACGTTCCCGCCGCCGTCACGGCGGAGCCCGGTGCCGGGCGCCTGATCCTTCTGGTGGAGGACGACCCGGTGCAGCGCAGCGGCATGCGGCTGCTTCTGGAGGGCTGGGGCCACCATGTGCTGGCGGCGGCGGACGGGCCGGCCGCGCTGGAATGCCTGCGCACGGCGCGGCGTCCCCCGGACGTGATCCTGACCGACTTCCGCCTGCCGGGGCCGCTGACCGGCGTCCAGGTCGTCGTCCGCGCCGGAGAGCTTCTGGGCCATGCCGTCCCCGGGGTCATCCTGACCGGCGACACCGCGCCCGAACGCATCCGCGAGGCGGTGGACGCGGGCTGCCGCCTCCTGCACAAGCCCTTCACCCCGGGGCTTCTCAGCGAGGCGCTGGGGGCGGTCGGGGCCGCCCGCCCGGCCCGGCAGAGCGCCGCATGACGGTGGCGGGCGGAACGGAGGGCCGGCGGAATCGACGGTCGGGGGGTATTAAGGATTCTTGAGGATCGCGGCGCTAGACTCAGGGGCAGGCCCGGAGTCATCGTGGACGATGCAGCAGCGCACCCTCACCAGAATTGACCAGAGCCAACTCGACATGGTGGTGCGGCGGCACGAGATGTTCCGCAACGCGCGCATGGGGGGCGCGCGGGCGATCCTGTCCTTCTTCGATCTCAGCGGGCTCGACCTGTCGGGCCGCGACCTCGCGCACGCGGATTTCGTCGGCGCCTCGCTGCGCGGCGCCAACATGACGGGGGCGCGGCTGGACTGCGCGGCCATGTTCGCGACCGACCTGCGCCAGGCGAACCTGGAGAACGCGAGCCTGATCAAGACGGACCTGCGCGGGGCCTGCCTGCGCGGCGCCATCCTGATCGGCGCCAACCTGTTCGAATCCGACCTGCGCGACGGCTCGCTGGCCGAGAAGGACCGGGCCGGCAACCTGCGCATGATCCAGGTGGACAGCCAGCCCACCGAGGCGTCGGGCGCCGACCTGTCCGGCGCCAACCTGACCAACGCGCGGCTGTCCGGCGCCATGGCCCTGCACACGGACTTCACCGACGCGGTGATGAAGGGGTGCAAGCTGGTGCGCGCCACCATGCGCGGCGCCAACTTCACCGGCTCCAACCTGGAAGGGGCGGACCTGTCCGGCGCCGATCTGCGCGGGGCCTGCCTGCGTGGCGCCATCCTGACCGGCGCCGCGCTGACCATGACCGACTTGACCGACGCCGACGTCGAGGACACGCTGACCGACGCTCCGGTCGGCCGTCTGGTGGCGGAGCTGGGCCGGCCGCTGGAGGAGCTTCTGCGCGACCACATCCTGTGGGTGGGGAGCAGCGGCGCCCAGGGCGCAGCCCTGGACCTGTCGGGCTTCGACCTGCGCCACGCGCCGTCGCTGGCGCACAGCTGCCTGACCATGCTGCGCGCGGTGGGGGCGACCTTCTACGGCCTCGACCTCACCAGCGTGCAGCTCCAGGCGGCGGTGCTGGAGAACGCGGATATCCGCGTCGCCAAGATGGTCGGCGGCGACCTGCGCGGCATCAACCTGAAGAACGCCAAGCTGAACAACGCCGACCTGCGCAAGGTCAACCTGCGACCGCTGGTCTTCGACGAGAAGCGCTCCATGCGCTCCGACCTGGCCGGGGCGCGGCTGCGCTACGCCGACCTGCGCGGGGCCTGCCTGCGCGCCGTCAACCTTGCCGGGGCCGACCTGTCCTTCGCCAACCTGATGGGCTGCGACATGGCCAAGGCCGACCTCAGCCACGCCCGGCTGTTCGGCGCCCGGCTGGAGCGCAAGGCCCTGATGGACGGCGTCATCCTCGACGGCGTGGCCGGCCTGAAACTCTGATCCTTCGCCGGCGGGTGGGCGCCGCGCGCCCGCGAGCCGGGCGGGCGGCCCGGGTCACGAGGCCCGGATGGTGGTCAGGAAGCGCGCCACCTCGTCGCGCAGGCGCTGGGCCTCGCGGGACAGCCCGCCGGCGGTGGCCAGGACCCGCTCGGCGGAGGAGCCCGCCTCGCCGGTCACCCGGTTGACCACGGCGAGGTTGCCGGACACGGCGGAGGTGCCGGCGGCGGCGGCCTGGATGCTTCCGGCGATCTCCCGCGTCGCCGAGTCCTGCTGGCCGATGGCGCTGGCGATGGCCGCGGAGATGGCGTTGATGTGCCCGATGGTGCCGCCGATGCCCTTGATGGCGGCCACCGCCGAGCCGGTGGACTCCTGGATCTCGGCGATCTTGGACTGGATCTCGTCGGTGGCGCGGGCGGTCTGGTTGGCCAGGCTCTTCACCTCGTTGGCGACGACGGCGAAGCCCTTGCCGTGCTCGCCGGCGCGCGCCGCCTCGATCGTGGCGTTGAGCGCCAGAAGGTTGGTCTGGCTGGCGATGTCGGTGATCAGCTCGACCACCTCGCCGACCCGGCGGGCGGATTCGGCCAGCGCGGCCATGAGGGCGTTGGTCTTTTCGGCCTCCCGCACCGCCTCTCCGGCAATGGCGCTGGACTGGGTGACCTGGCGGCCGATCTCCTGGATCGAGGCGGAGAGCTGCTCGGTCGCCCCGGCGACGGCGCTGACGCCGGCGGTCGCCTCCTCGGCCGAGGCGGCCGCCTCGGTGGTCAGGCGCGAGGCGTCGCCGACCGTGCGGGCCATGGCGGTGGAGGCGCCCTGCATCTCGGTCGCCGCCGAGGACACCGCGTCGACGACTCCCCGCACACTGGCGTCGAAGCGGTCGGCGAGTCCGAGCAGGGTCGCGTGGCGCTCGTCGGCGGCCCGGACCTTGGCGCGCTCCTGCTCGGCGCGCAGCCGGTCGGTCTCCTGGACGCTGTCCTTCAGCACCTCCACCGCGCGGGCCATCTTGCCGATCTCGTCGCCGCGCTCGCGGCCGGGGACGGCCGCCGCGTGGTCGCCGCGGGCAAGCGCCACCAGCGCCTCCTCCAGCCGCAGGATCGGCCGGCTGAAGCCGTGCCCGATGGCGGCGGCGATGGCCAGCGTGGCGAGCCCCAGCGCGGCGACGATGCCGCCGATCTGCCAGGCCCGCTCCGCGAAGGCGGCGTCCACGCTGTCGAGATAGACGCCCGATCCGATCATCCAGCCCCAGCCGGCGGTGAAGCGGCTGAAGCCCACCTTGGGCACCGCCTCGTCCTGCCCGGCCTTCGGCCACAGGAAATGGACGAAGCGGCCGGTGGAGGCGGCCTGGATCAGCTCGCGGATCACGTAGGTGCCGCCGGGGTCGCGGAAGTCCCAGAGGTTCTTGCCCTCCAGCTCCGGCTTGGCGCCGTGGGCCACCGACACACCGTTGCGGTCGTAGACGAACAGATATTCGCTGCCGTCGAAGCGCAGCGCGCGCAGGGCGTGCTTCGCCTGGGCCTGGGCGTCGGCCAGCGGGACTGCGCCGCTGGCGGCGCGCCGTTCCAGATCCTCCACGATGCTGACGGAGGAGTCCACGACCGCGCGCACCCGCGCCTTGTGGTCGTCCATCATGGCCGACTCCAGCCGGTCCAGCGATACCGCCGCGACGATGGCCAGGGCCAGGAGGGAAAGGATGGGGAAGATCAGGATTTTGGCTCGGATGCCCAGTTGTGTCCTACGCATCGCTTTGTCCTCGAACGGGTGACTGGGGCAATGGTAGGACCGGTGGGTTTAAGAACGTCTGTACAAGGCCCAATGGACGTGCGACCGGCTCGTGACAAATCGACACGGGCCTCCCGGGCCGGGAGGCCGCGTGCCGCCGGCCGATATTTGCGGTACAAACGGACAATGGGCCCGCGAACAATGCACCGGCGGACAGCGGGCCGGCGGCGATCCGCCCGTCCCGCGACGCGCATCCCTCGGTGAGTGTGGCCATGGAGATCCGACAACTCGAAAGCCTGTACTGGGTCGCGCTGCTGGGGAGCTTCAGCGACGCGGCCAACAAGCTGAACACGACGCAGCCCAACATATCCGGCCGGATCCGCGCGCTGGAGAACGAGTTGGGGGTGGAGCTGTTCAGCCGGAACGGCCGCCACGTTCAGCTGCTGCCCAAGGGGCGGGAGATCTTCCAGCACGCCGAGCGCGTCCTCCAGTCGGTCGCGGCGATCCGCGACGCGGTGGCCCGGCGGACGGAGCTGGCGGGCACCGTCCGCCTGGGCTGCACCAACACCGTCGCCCACAGCTGGCTGCCGCGGCTGATCGCCACCATCCACCGGCTGCACCCGGCGCTCGACATCGACTTCCACGTCGACACCACCGCGGTGCTGCTGGAGCGGCACCGGCGGCGCGAACTGGACATCATCATCTGCCTGGAGCGGCTGAACAGCCCGGACGTGGTCAGCGCCTTCCTCTACCGGACGGGGTTCTGCTGGGTCGCCAGCCGGCGGACCCATTTCGACGGCGCGGTGGTGAGCGTCCGCGAGCTGGGGCGGCACCGGGTCATCACCTACCCGAAGGGAACCCCGCTCTACGAGGCGGTCTGCCGGTACTTCCGGGAGAGCGACGTCTGGCCGGTGCGGATCAGCGGCAGCAATTCGGTCGCCGCCATCGTCCGCCTGACGATGAGCGGGGTCGGCATCTGCACCATTCCCGACGCCGCCGCCGCCGGCTACCTGTCCGAAGACGTGCGCATCGTTCCCGCCGAGAAACCGCTGCCGGCGGTCGAGTTCTTCGTGTCCTACCACAGGGATCCCTACAACCGGGCCACCGCGGTCATCGCGGACATCTCGCGGGAGATCTGCCGGGACATGGCCGGGGGCATGAATGGGGGCATGAATGGGGGCATGAACGGGGACATGAACGGGGACTGGGCCGGCGCGCATCAGGAATCGTTATAGTTAGAAAGACCGAAAATCAATTTGACCGATTGTTAGTGCTTCCACCAATCTTGCGGCAAGAGGGAGGAGCACATGACGATGTCACTTCGCGAGACCCTGGAGCGCGGCGGCTCCCTGGTCATCCCCGGGGTCGGCGACGCCCTGGGTGCCATGCTGGTGGAACAGGCCGGATTCCCGTGCGTGTACCTGTCCGGCTACCAGGTGTCCGCGGTCAACGGCTACCCGGACGTCGGGCTGGTGACCCTGACCGAGATGGTGGCCCAGGCGGCGCGCGTCTGCGCGGCCGTCTCCTGCCCGGTCATCGCCGACGGCGACAACGGCCACGGCGGCATCGCCAACGTCGTCCGCACGGTCCGCGAGTTCGAGACGGCCGGCGTGTCGGCCATCCACCTCGAGGATCAGGCGCTGCCGAAGAAATGCGGCCACATGCAGGGGCACGTCCTGATCCCGGCCGGGGAGATGTGCGCCAAGATCACCGCCGCCGTCGAGGCGCGGCGCAGCCGCGACTTCCTGATCATCGGGCGCTCCGACGCCATCGGCACGCTCGGCCTGGAGGAGGCGATCCGGCGTGGTGCCGCCTACCGCCGGGCCGGGGCGGACGCCCTCATGGTCATGGCGCCGCGCTCGGTTGACGACCTGAAGCGCTACCGCGAGGCCGTCGACGGCCCCCTGGTGGTCACGGTGGGGAGCTGGAGCTTCCCCATCACCGCCGACGAGCTTCGGGCGATCGGCTATCAGGTGATCCTGTTCCCCGTCAGCCTGATGCGCCGGACCGTCACCGTCCTGCGGGAGAGCCTGGCCGAGCTGAAGGCCACCGGCACCCTGGACCACGGGCCGTCGGCGATGGTCCCGATGCACGAGATGCACGACATCCTCGGCCTCAAGGGCCTGCTCGACCGCGAGGCCCGCTGCGCCGTGGCCGCGGAGTAGCGCCATGGGCATGACCATCGTCGAGAAGGTCCTGGCCCGCGGCGCCGGCCAGGAGGCGGTGCGGGTGGGCGACATCGTCTGGGTGACGCCCGACCTGACCGTCGGGCACGACCTCAACTACCCCCGCTACCGGGAGATGATGCGCAACGCCGGCATCGACCGCGTCGCCAACGCCGGGCGCATGGTCCTGACCATCGACCATCTGCCCTACGGCGACGGCGAGGGCGTGGCCGCGGTCCACGGCATGATGCGCCGGGAGGCGAAGACCCAGGGCATCGGCCATTTCTTCGACCTGGGCCGGCACGGCATCAGCCACAACGTGCCGGTCGACCAGGGGCTGGTGCGGCCGGGCATGCTGGTGATCACCAGCGACACGCGCTCGCCGGCGCTGGGCTGCGTCGGCTGCGTCGGCATCGCCGTCGGAACCAGCTTCCTGACCGTCATGGCCACCGGCCGCGCCTGGCTGCGCGTTCCCCCGACGCTGCGGGTCGTGCTCAGTGGTCGGCTGCGCCCCGGCACCATGAGCCGCGACGCCGGCGAATGGATCGCCAACCGGATCGGGGCGGACCGCGGCGACTACCGGGCCATCGAGTTCTCCGGCGACGCGCTGGCGCATCTGGGGATCGACGAGCGCCACACGCTGTGCAACGCCATGGTCGACATCGGGGTCAAGGCCGCCGTCGTCCTCCCCGACGCGGTCACCCGCGCCTACGTCGAGTCCCACGGAGGCGCCTTCGAGCCGGTGCTGCCCGACGCCGACGCGCGCTACGAGGAGACCTTCCACATCGACCTCGGCGCCATCGAGCCGCAGGTGTCGCTGCCCCCCGATCCGGAGAACATCGCCCCGGTGGGCACGGTCGCCGGGCGGCGGATCGACCAGGCCTTCGTCGGATCCTGCATCGGCGGCAAGCTGGAGGATCTGCGGGCCGCCGCCGCGGTGCTGAAGGGGCGCAAGGTCCATCCCGACGTCCGCTTCATCGTCATCCCGGCGACCCAGGCGATCTACCAGCGGGCGGTCGGCGAGGGCCTGATCGACATCCTCTCGGCGGCCGGCAGCTACATCGCGGTCGGCGCCTGCGGACCCTGCTACGGCTCGCTGGCGCCGCTGGCCGACGGCGAGGTCTGCATCGGGACCAGCACCCGCAACGAGCCCGGGCGCATGGGCAGCCACAAGGCCACGGTCATGATCGCCAGCGCGGCCACCGTCGCCGCCTCCGCGGTGCGCGGCGCCGTCGCCGACCCGCGGGAGTTTCTGGGGGCGTTTCAGGGGGAGGCCGTGGAATGAGCGGGGATGCGGACATCGCGGTCGGGCGCGCCTGGACCTTCGGCGACGGCGTGCTCAACGACGGCGGAATCACCACGCTGGAGGCGACGCGCAAGGGCATCTTCGACCCGGCGGAGCTGGCCGCCTCCTGCATGGCGGGGATCGATCCGGACTTCCCGAAGAAGGCCACGGCCGGCGACTTCATCGTCGCCGGCAAGTCCTTCGGCAAGGGCCAGCTCCACGTGCAGGGACCGCTGGCGATCAAGGGACTCGGGGTCGGGCTGCTGTGCGAGTCCATGACCCGCAGCTTCTTCCGGCTGTCGGTGTCGGCCGGCGTGAGGATGCTGCCCTTCGTTCCGGACATCCTCTCCCAGGTCGGCGACGGCGACACGCTGGAGGTCCGGTTCCGCGAGGGGGTGATCCGCAACCGGACCCGGGGGACCGAGATCCGGACCGCGCCGCTTCCCGATTTCCTCTGGCAGTTCATGGACGCGGGCGGTGAACGGGCGTGGCTGGCGTCGCAATTCCAATAAAAACGACGAGGGAGGAGACAGGATGCACCCACAGGCCACGACGAGGCGGAACTTCATGGCGGGATCGGCGCTGGCCGCGGCCTTCCTCGCCGTTCCCCTGTCCACAGCGCGCGCGTCGGACGGCGGCACGCTGAAGATCGTCTACCCCTCGCTCTGGAACGAGGCGCTCGACCCCATCGTGGCGAGCGGCAGCTCCAGCAGCGGCCTCGCCGCGATCTACGACGATCTCGTCGGCGCCCAGCCCGACGGCAGCGGGTTCTCCAAGGAGACCGGCGTCGCCGAGGACTGGTCCATGAGTCCCGACGGCCGGGAATGGATCCTGAAGATCCGGCGCGGCATCCAGTTCCATCGCGGCTTCGGCGAGCTGACCGCCGAGGACGTCAAGTTCAGCCTGGAGCGCCTCACCTCGGAACGGGCGGTCACCCAGTACAAGGCCTTCTTCACCAAGTCGGTCAGCCGCGTCGAGGTGGTCGACCCCTACACGGTCCGGGTCGTCGGGGCCGAGCCGATCCCCAACTTCCTGGCCACCGTCTCCGCCCTCCAGGGCTCGCCCGAGCGCTTCATGGTGTCCAAGAAGGGCTACGAGGCGCTGGGCGAGGCGGGGTTCCTGCGCACGCCCGTGGGGTCCGGCCCCTACGAGGTGGTGGAGCTGGTCGGCGGCCAGAGCCTCCAGATGAAGGCGGTGGCCAACCACTGGCGGATCGGCCGGCCGGCCTTCCAGTCCCTCTGGTTCCTCGCCGTCCCGGAGGAGGAGACCAGCATCGCCATGCTGCGGCGGGGCGACGTCGACCTCATCCCGGTGTCGCGCCAGAACGTCCGGCGGCTGGAGGGCGACGGCGTCCCCATCGTCGTCCAGAAGGGCGCCAGCGCCATCAACTTCTTCCTGGAGGACCAGTACGCCCCGGGGGTGGCCGTCGGCGACGCCCGCGTGCGCGAGGCGCTCAACCTCGCCATCGACCGCCAGGGGCTGGTCAACGGCCTCTTCGAGGGGCTGGGGCAGCCGGTCGGCACCTACTACACCCACACCACGGTGCTGGAGCAGATCGGCTACGACTGGAAAACCGACCTCTACCCCTACGATCCCGCCCGCGCCCGCAAGCTGCTGGCCGAGGCCGGGCATCCCAACGGCTTCGCGCTCGACGTCTTCGTCTACGCCTGGACCGGCGTGCCGGAATCGGCCGACACCACCCAGGCGGTGGCCGGCATGTGGAGCGACATCGGCGTCAAGGTCAACCTGATCCCCACCGAATACGCCGTCGTCCGCAGCAAGATGCTGCGCGGCGAAATCCCCGGCACGTCCGGCCTGTTCCCCGCGCCGGTCCGCCCCTGGCAGGGGACGCTCAGCTCCTACCGCACCTTCATGCATTCCGGCGGCGCCTTCAGCCATGTCCGGGTCCCGGAGCTGGACGCCCACCTCGACGCCGCCGCCGGCGCGGTCGATCCGGCCAGGGCGCAGGCCGCGCTCAAGGACTCCATGCGCTTCATCCGGGCCAACCATCTGGCCGTCCCGGTGCTGGAGTTCGACATCACCTACGGCGTGTCGAAGAGGATCGCCGGCTGGGATCCGGGCTTCCTGCCCTTCAACTTCAACTTCGACAGCCTGTTCCGGCAGCGCTGACCCGGGTGCGACCGGGCGCGGCCGCCGGACGGCGGCCGCACCCGGCACCCCCGTGACCCAGGAAGGGCGACCGGCCATGCTATCCCTCATTCTTCGGCGCGCCTTGCAGTCGCTTCTGGCGCTTCTGGTCCTGTCCGTGGTGGTCTTCTCGCTGTCGCGCCTCTCCGGCGATCCCATCGAGACGATGCTGCCGGTCGACGCGACCATGGAGGACCGGCAGGTCCTGCGGGAGACGCTCGGGCTCGACCAGTCCCTCCTCGTGCAGTTCGGCACCTTCATCCAAGGGGCGGTGCAGGGCGATCTCGGCATCTCCATCCGCGAGCGGAGGCCGGTGACCGGCCTCATCATGGAGCGGCTGGCCAACTCCGCCGCGCTCGCCACCACCGCCATGCTGGTCGCCCTGGCGCTGGCGCTGCCGCTGGCGGTGGCCTCGGCGGTGTGGAAGGGGACGCTGATCGACGACGCGGCGCGCCTGGTCGCGGTGATGGGGCAGACCGTCCCGACCTTCGTCGTGGGCAGCCTGCTGATCATCTTCCTCTCCGGCCATCTCCGCCTGTTCCCGGCCGGCGGAATGAGCGACTGGACCAGCTACGTGCTGCCCAGCGTCACGCTCGGCTGGTTCGTCGTGGCGGGCATGATGCGGCTGCTGCGCTCCAGCCTACTCGACGTCCTCGACGCCGAGTTCATCAAGCTGGCCCGGGTGAAGGGCGTTCCCGAATGGCGCGTGGTCATGAAGCACGCCCTGCGCAACGCGCTGATCCCGCTGCTCACCTTCGGCGGCATGTATTTCGCCCTCATGATCTCCACCGCCGTCGTCGTCGAGACGGTGTTCGCCTGGCCCGGCGTCGGGCGCCTCGCCTACGACGCCGTGCGCTACCGCGACTTCCCGGTCACCCAGGGGGTCGTTCTGGTCACCGCGGTCCTGGTGGTGGTCATCAACCTCGCGATCGACATCCTCTACGCCTGGGTCGATCCGCGCATCCGCCTGCCGCAAGGAGCATCCTGATGTCGGCGATCTCGATGGGAGAGGCCACGCCCGTCCCCCGGCCGGGCCGCCTGCGCCGCGTCTGGCGCGCGGTCCGCGTCCGCCGCCCGCCGTGGTTCCCGGTGCTGGTGATCGGGGTGCTGCTGGCCGCGGTCGTCGCGCCGGAGCTGCTGGCCCCGCACGACCCCCTGAAGCAGTCCCTGCTGATGCGGCTGCGGCCGCCGGCCTGGCTGGAGGGGGGGACCTGGCAGCACCCGCTCGGCACCGACGCGCTGGGCCGCGACCTGCTGTCCCGGATCATCCACGGCACCCAGACGTCGCTGTCGGCGGCCGGGCTGACCCTGCTCGTCGGCGGCGCCATCGGCACGCTGGCCGGGCTGGTCAGCGGCTACGCCGGGGGGCGGGCCGACGCGGTCCTGATGCGCCTGGCCGACGCCACCCTGGCCTTCCCGGTCATCCTCTTCGCCTTCCTGCTGGCCATCGCCATCGGTCCGGGGGTGTGGACGGTGGTGATCGCGGTGTCGCTGGAGATCTGGGCCCGCTTCGCCCGCGTCGTCCGCGGCGAGGTGATGGGGCTGCGCGAGCGCAACTTCGTCAAGCTGGCGCGCGTCGCCGGCTGCGGCCCGGCCCACATCCTGCGCGTCCACATCTTTCCCAACATCGTCAACACGCTGGTCGTGCTGCTGACCTTGCAGATCGGCTGGGTCATCATCATGGAGGCGTCCCTGTCCTTCCTCGGCGCCGGCATCCCGCCGCCCGCCCCGGCCTGGGGGACGATGATCGCCGAGGGGCGGCAGACCCTGATGCGGGCCTGGTGGACCGCGGTCATGCCCGGCGCGGCGCTGCTGCTGACCGTGCTGGCCTTCAACCTGCTGGGCGACTGGCTGCGGGATCTCCTCGATCCCAAGCAGCGAAGCTGAGGGGGCGCGACATGGAACACCTGGACAGGCAGAGCCCGGCGGAACCGCCGCGGCCGGGCCGTGGCGAGGTCCTGCTGGAGGTGGAGGATCTCCACACGCAGTTCGACATCAACGGCGCCGTCGGCCGCGCCGTGGACGGCGTCTCCTTCTCGGTCCACCGGGGGGAGACCCTGGGGATCGTGGGCGAATCCGGCTCGGGCAAGAGCATGGCGGCGCTCTCCATCCTGCGGCTGACGCCCAGGCCCTACAGCCGCATCGCCGGCGGCTCGATCCGCTTCAAGGGGGTCGATCTGGTCCGCCTCTCCGAGGCGGAGATGCGCCGCTACCGCGGGCGCCACATCGCCATGGTCCTCCAGGACCCGATGACCGCGCTCAACCCGGTGCTGACCATCGGCGAGCAGATCGAGGAGGCGATCCGCACCCACCAGTCGCTGCCGCGCGCCGAGGTCCGGCGGCGGGCGGTGGAGATGCTCCAGCTCCTGCGCGTGCCGGCGGCGGCGGAGCGGCTGCGCAGCTACCCGCACGAGTTCAGCGGCGGCATGCGCCAGCGGGTGGTCGGCGCCATCGCGCTGGCCTGCGAGCCGGAACTGCTGATCGCCGACGAGCCGACGACCGCGCTCGACGTCACTGTGCAGGACCAGTACCTGCGCCTGATGAAGCGGATCCAGCGCGAGCGCGGGACCTCCGTCATCTTCATCACCCACGACCTGGCGGTGGTGGCGCGCATGTGCGACCGCGTGGCGGTCATGTACGGCGGGCGGATCGTCGAGACGGCGCCGACCCGCGCGCTGTTCGCCAACCCGCGCCACCCCTACACCCGGGCGCTTCTGCGCTCGCTGCTCGACGACGACGCCGACCCCGGACGGCGCCTCCAGTCGATCGAGGGGACGCCGCCGCCGATCTTCGGCAAGCCGGCCGGCTGTTCCTTCGCGCCGCGCTGCCCCGGCGCCACGGCGCGCTGCCGGGCCGAGAGCCCCGGCGAGACCGTCCTCGACCACGACCACGCGGCGCGCTGCTGGGAGCTGGCGGCATGACGGCCCCCTCCGTGCTCCGCGTCGAGGGGCTGCGCAAGGGCTTCCCCTTCCGGCAGGGGACCGCCTTCGCCCCGCGCCGCGGCCGGCTGTGGGCGGTCGACGGCGTCAGCTTCTCCGTCGCCGCCGGGGAGACGCTGGGCATCGTCGGGGAGTCGGGCTGCGGCAAGACCACGCTGGCGATGATGCTTCTGGGGCTGGAGGAGGCCAGCGAGGGGGCGGTGCTCTACAAGGAGCGCGACCTCGCCGGCTTCGGCCGCGAAGAGGCCCGCGCCTACCGCGCCGCCGTCCAGGCGGTGTTCCAGGATCCCTGGAGTTCGCTGTCGCCGCGCCAGCGCGTCGGCGACATCGTCGCCGAGCCGCTTCTGGTCCAGGGCCGGCTGAACCGGGCGGAGCGGGCCGAGCGGGTGGGCCGGCTCCTGCAAAGCGTGGGCCTGCTGCCGGGCCACGCCGAGCTTTACCCGCACGAGTTCAGCGGCGGCCAGCGCCAGCGCATCTGCATCGCGCGGGCGCTGTCCGTCGATCCCGAGCTGATCGTGCTGGACGAGCCGCTGTCGGCGCTGGACGTCTCGGTGCAGGCCCAGATCATCAACCTGCTGACGGACGTGCAGGAGCGCACCGGGGTCAGCTACGTGCTGATCTCGCACAGCCTCGCCACCGTGCGCTACCTGTGCTCCCGCGTCGCCGTCATGTATCTCGGCCAGATCGTCGAGCTGGCGCCGGGCCGCGACCTGTTCCGGGAGCCGCGGCATCCCTACACCCGGGCGCTGATCGCCGCCAGCCGGCCGCTGGCCGGGGACGACGCCGACCAGCCGGTGGTGAGCGGCGAGGTGCCGTCGCCGGCCAACCCGCCGCCCGGCTGCCGCTTCCACACGCGCTGCCCCCTCGCCGTCGCGCGCTGCGGCACCGAACCGCCGGCCCTGCGGGAGGTGGCGCCGGGCCACACCGTGCGCTGCCACCTCGCCGGCCCCTGATACCCGAGGCGCGTGATGGCTTCCATCACGCGCCGGCCGCATGACCGGCGCAACCGTCATCCGATCACCGCAAACCCTGGAGGGTGTCATGGCACTCAAGATACGGCGACTGTCGAACGCGCTGGGCGCGGAGGTGCAGGGCCTTTCGATTGGCGAAGCCCTGTCCGAGGAGGTCCGGCGCGAGCTGCGCGCCGCCTTCCTGGCCCACGGGGTGCTTCTGTTCCGCGACCAGGATCTGACCCCGGAGCAGCACATCGCCTTCACCCGCGTGTTCGGCGAGCTGGACGGCAACGACGCGGTGCCGGACTACCGCCACCCCGACCATCCGGAAATCGTCCTGGTCACCAACCGGGCCGAGGCGGGCACGCTGTCGCCGACCCGCAACATCGGGCGGCAGTGGCATTCCGACCATTCGATGAAGACCCACCCGACGTTGGGCTCGCTGCTGCACGCCAAGGAGCTGCCCGAGGTCGGCGGCGACACCATGTTCGCCAACATGCACATGGCCTACGACACGCTGTCCGACGCCATGAAGCGGATGCTGGACCCGCTGTGGGCGGTGCACGACGTGACGGCGGCCAGGCACCTGCGCACGCGCCCGGCCGACTATCTGGCGGAAAAGCGGCGCATCAACCCGCCGGTGGCGCAGCCGGTGGTCCGCGTCCACCCCGAGACCGGGCGCAAGGCGCTCTACGTCAGCGAGATGCTGACCATCCGCTTCGTCGGGATGACGGAGGAGGAAAGCGCCGGCCTGCTCGACTTCCTGTTCCGGCACTCGGTGCGGCCGGAATTCACCTACCGGCACCAGTGGCGCAAGCACGACCTCGTCATGTGGGACAACCGCTCCACCATGCACAACGCGCTCGCCGACTTCGACCAGAGCCAGATCCGCACCATGCACCGCACCGCGCTGGTGGGCACGCCCAGCGGCTACGTCCTCGACGAGGCGCCGGCGGCGCTGGCGGCGGAATAGCCGCGGGCGGCGGACGGAAGGGGAGGGGGGAGACATGGACAATCACGTCAACCACGTGCGCCGGCGCCTGGCGGCGGGAGAGGTCGCCATCGGCGCCAAGATCGACCTTGCCAGCCCGGACATCGTGGAGATGGTCGGGGCGGCCGGCTACGACTACGCCTGGATCGACTGCGAGCACGGCGCCATCGACCTGGAGACGGCGGTGCACATGATGCGCGCCGCCGACGCCGCCGGCGTGACACCGGTGGTGCGGGTGCCCAGCCTGGATCCCGCCGCCATCGCCCGCGTGCTGGACGGCGGGGCGATGGGGGTGGTGGTGCCCAACATCGACAGCGCGGAGGCGGCGCGCCGGGTGGTCGCCGCCGCCAAGTACCGGACCGGGCGCTTCCCCGACGGGCGCCGCGGCGCCTGCCCGCGCATCCGCGCCTGCCGGCACCAGGTCGCCGACTGGGACGCCTTCGCCGACTGGTCCAACGACACCACCATGGTCTGGCTGCTGGTCGAGACTCAGGAGGGGGCCGAGGCCATCGACGGCATCGTCGCCGTGCCCGGGGTCGATGCCGTCATGCTGGGTCCCTTCGACCTCTCGGTGTCCATGGGGTACGCCGGGCGGACCGACCACCCCGCCGTGCTCGCCCGGCTCGACCGCATCACCGACGCCTGCCTGGCGCGCGGGGTGGACGTGATCGCCGTGCTGCTGGCCCGCGACGACGAGGAGCTGGCCCGCGAGCGCGACCGCTGGCGCGAGCGTGGCTGCCGCATCATGAACGTGATCAGCGACCGCCGGCTGCTGGCGACGGGGTTCGCCCGGACCCTGGCCGCCATGCGCGGCGGCGCGGGGGCGGCGCCGTGACCGCCGCC
>JAEZHQ010000309.1 GCA_023416455.1 Pseudomonadota bacterium
CCGCGGCGCCGTGGCCGCGGTGGCGGCCCGGCTCGGCATCGCCGACTGGCGGGCGGAGCAGACCCCGGCGGACAAGACCGCCGTGCTGGCCGACCTCGCCGCCCGCGGGCGTTCCGTCCTGATGGTCGGCGACGGCCTCAACGACGCCCCGGCGCTGGCCGCGGCCGCCGTGTCGATGTCGCCCTCGACGGCGGTGGACGTCAGCCAGACCGCGGCCGACGTGGTCTTCCAGGGCCGCCGCCTGCGCCCCATCGTCGAAGCCTACGAGGTGGCCCGCCGCTCCGGCCGGCTGGTCCGGCAGAATTTCGCCATCGCCCTGGTCTACAACCTGTGCGCCATGCCTCTGGCCATGGCCGGGCTGCTCACTCCGCTGCTCGCCGCCTTGGCGATGTCCTCGTCCTCGCTTATCGTCATCGCCAACGCGCTGCGCCTCAGCCGCGGGGCGGTGGCCAGGGATCTGATCCATGACCGAGCTTCTCTACCTGATCGCGATCGCGGTGAGCCTGGGGCTACTGGCCCTGGGGGCCTTCCTGTGGGCTCTCAAGTCCGGCCAGTTTGACGACCTCGACGGGGCGGCCCACCGCATCCTGTTCGACGACGAGCCGGCCCGCCCGCCGGCCGGCGTCCCCGGGCCGGACCGTCGCGAGCCCGGCTGAGCGGGTGCGTTCCTTCGGCCGGGGCGCAACCGCCTAGGACAAATGGGCGGTGCGATGCGCGACACCGTTGCGAAACCGAAGGATTGTGACCATGATGGAGCCCTTGCACGGCTAGGGCTGGGTCATGCCATGCCACCCTTCGACATGGGCCGCGCCCGCGAAAAGGGCGCTACGAGTGAGATGAACCCCTGTGGGGCATGTCCCGTGCGCAGCCTGACGGTCTGCGCCGCCTTGGACCCGGAGGAGCTGCGCCGTCTCGCCGACATCCTCCAGACCGTCCGGGTGGACGCCAGCCAGACCCTGTTCAGCGAAGGCGACGCCGCCGACACGCTCTACAACGTCACCGCCGGCACGGTGAAGCTCTACAAGCTGCTGCCCGACGGGCGGCGCCAGATCACCGGCTTCCTGGTGACCGGCGACTTCCTCGGCCTCGCCGTCAACGAAAGCTACGCCTACACGGCCGAGACGGTGACCACCACCACCCTCTGCCGCTTCCCGCGCCGGAAGATCGACGCCCTGATGGACGAGTTCCCGAAGATGCAGCGTCGCCTCTTCTCCATGGCCTCCAACGAGCTGGCCGCGGCCCAGGACCAGATGCTTCTGCTCGGGCGCAAGACGGCCAAGGAGAAGATCTGCTCCTTCCTTCTGATGCTGTCGCAGCGCGCCGCCCGCCGGGGGCACAAGGAGAACCCGGTCTCCGTGCCGATGAGCCGCGCCGACATCGCCGACTATCTGGGCCTGACCACGGAAACGGTCAGCCGCACCTTCACCCAGCTCAAGACCGCCGGCGTGATCTCGCTCCAGGAAGGCAACAAGGTCCTCATCGCCGACATGGACGCCATCTACGACATGGCGGAAGGAAGCTGAGGCCGGCACGCCGCCCCCTCCCACTGGGCCGGATCGCGGCCGCTCAGCGGCCTTGAACTCGGGGCCGCTCAGCGGCCTTGAACTCGGGCAGGCGTCGCCGCATCATCCCGCGCTGCGACAACGGATAGGGAAAGACGCCGCCATGCAGAACCGCAACACGCGCCTGGCGCGCGCCGCCGGCGTCCTGGCGCTGGCCATGGCGGCGCTGGCGGCGCCCGGGACCGGATCGGCCCAGCCCCGCACCGACCTCGTGGTCGGCATGCATCTGGAGCCGCCGCACCTCGACCCCACCGCCGGCGCTGCGGCGGCCATCGACGAGGTCACCTACGCCAACCTGTTCGAGCCGCTGACCCGGATCGACGCCGGGGGCGCCGTCGTTCCCGGCCTGGCCGAGCGCTGGACCGTCTCGGAGGACGGGCTGACCTACCGCTTCCACCTGCGCCCGGGGGCGCGCTTCCACGACGGGACGGCGGCCGACTCGGCGGACGTCAAGTTCTCGCTGGACCGCGCGCGCGCCGCGGACTCGGTGAACGCCCAGAAGGGCTATTTCGCCGCCATCGCCGCGGTGGAGGCGCCCGACCCCGGCACCGTGGTGGTGACCCTGTCGCGCCCGGACGGGGCCTTCCTGTTCCACATGGCGTCGGGCGACGCCGCCATCGTCGCGCCGGAGACGGCGGCCACCAACAAGCAGGCCCCCGTCGGCACCGGCCCCTTCCGGTTCGAGCGCTGGGTGGCCGGCGACCGCGTGGTGCTGGCGCGCAACCCCGACTACGACGGGCCGAAGCCCGCGCTCGACCGGGTGACCTTCCGCTTCATCGCCGACCCCGCGGCCCAGGTGGCGGCGCTCCAGGCCGGCGACGTGGACAGCTTCCCGCAGTTCGGCACCTACGAGGCGCTGCCCCGCTTCCGCGACGACCCGGCCTTCACGGTCACCGTCGGCACCACGGAGGGCGAGACGATCCTCGCCACCAACAACGCCCGCAAGCCGTTCGACGACCCGCGGGTGCGGCGGGCCATGGCCCACGCCATCGACCGCAAGACGCTGGTCGACGGCGTGCTGTTCGGCAACGGGGTCGCCATCGGCAGCCATTTCCCGCCGCACCGCCCCGGCTATGTGGACCTGACCGGCCTCTACCCCTACGACCCGGCCAAGGCCAAGGCCCTGCTGGCCGAGGCCGGCCTTCCCGACGGCTTCGAGGCCACGCTGAAGCTGCCGCCGCCGGCCTACGCCCGCCGCTCCGGCGAGCTGGTCGCCGCCATGCTGGCGGAGGCCGGCATCCGCCTGCGCATCGAGCCGGTGGAGTGGGCGCCGTGGCTGGAGAAGGTGTTCCGGGGCAAGGATTACGACCTGACCGTCATCGCCCACACCGAGCCGCTGGACATCGACATCTACGCGCGCCCCGACTACTACTTCAACTACCGCAGCGACCGCTTCCTGGCCGCCGAGGCGGAGCTGAGCCGCAGCCAGGACCCGGCCCGGCGGCAGGCGCTCCACGCCGAGCAGCAGCGGATCCTGGCGGAGGACGCGGTCAACGCCTTCCTCTTCCTGCTGCCGACGGTGACCGTGCAGAAGGCCGGGGTCGAGGGCATGTGGGTCAACCGCCCGATCCAGGCCAACGACGTCACCGGCGTGCGGTGGAAGTGACCGGCCGGGACCGGCGCCGGGGGACCGCCGCGTGCTCGCCTTCCTCGTGCGCCGCCTGCTGACGCTGGCGCTGACCGGCTGGCTGGCCACTCTGCTGGTGTTCGCCGTGCTGGAGGTGGTCCCCGGCGACCCGGCGCTGCTCATGCTCGGCACCCAGGCGCAGCCCGACGCGCTGGCCGCGCTGCGCGAGCAGATGGGGCTCGACCGGCCGCTTCCGGTGCGCTACCTGCGCTGGGTCGGCGGGCTGCTGATCGGCGACCTCGGCACCAGCCTCACCTACGCGCGCCCGGTCGCCGATCTGGTGGCGGAGCGGCTGGCGATCACGCTGCCGCTCGCCCTGCTGGCCCTGCTGCTGTCGGCGGCGCTGGCCATCCCGCTCGGCCTGGCGGCGGCGGCGCGGCAGGGCCGGGCCGGGGACTGGGCGGTCATGGCCTTCGGCCAGATCGGCATCGCGGTGCCCAGCTTCTGGTTCGCCATCCTGCTGATCCTCGGCTTCTCGGTTGGGCTCGGCTGGTTCCCGGCCGGCGGCTTTCCCGGCTGGGCGGCCGGCCCGGGGCCGGCGCTGAAGGCGCTGCTGCTGCCCGCCGTGGCCCTCGCCCTGCCGGAGGCCGCCATCCTCGCCCGCGTCACCCGCGCCGCCGCGCTCGACACGCTGCGCGAGGACTATGTGCGCACCGCCCTGGCCAAGGGGCTGGGGCGCCGGGCGGTGCTGGTCCGCCACGTTCTGCCCAACGCGCTGATCCCGGTGGCCACCATCCTCGGCCTCCAGTTCGCCTTCCTGATCGCCGGGGCGGTGGTGGTGGAGAACGTCTTCACGCTGCCGGGGCTGGGGCGGCTGCTCTACCAGGCGATCGGCCAGCACGACCTGATCGTGGTGCAGAGCGTGGTGGTGCTTCTGGCGTTGGCCGTGGTTCTGGTCAACGCGCTGGTCGACCTTGCCTACGCCGCCATCGACCCGCGCCCGCGGGCGGCGCCGTGACGCGCCGGCCGCCGGCCGCCCTGCTGCTGGGCGCCGCCATCACCGCGCTGGTCCTCGGCGTGGCGCTGCTGTCGCTGCTGTGGACCCCGTTCCCGGCCGAGCAGATCCGCATCGTCGCCCGCCTGCGCCCGCCGGGGCCGGAGCACTGGCTGGGCACCGACCATTTCGGGCGCGACGTTCTGTCCATGATCATGGTGGGGGCGCGCCAGTCGCTGGCGGTGGCGGCGGCGGCGGTGGCGCTGGGGGCCGTCCTCGGCGTGCCCCTGGGGCTGGCGGCGGCCGGCTGGGGCCGCTGGGGCGACGAGGCGGTGGCCCGGCTGGGCGACCTGCTGTTCGCATTTCCGGCGGTGCTGACCGCCATCCTGCTGACCGCGGTGTTCGGCGCCGGGGCGCTCAACGTCGTTCTGGCGCTGGGCCTGTTCAACGCCGCCGTGTTCGCCCGCGTCGCGCGCGGTGCGGCGCTGGCGGTCTGGCGGCGGGAGTTCGTGCGCGCCGCCCTGGCGCTCGGCCGCGGCCCGCTGTCCGTCACGCTGGTGCATGTGCTGCCCAACGTGGCCGGGGTGGTGACGGTGCAGGCGACGGTGCTGTTCGCCGTGGCCGTCCTGAACGAGGCGGCGCTCAGCTATCTCGGGCTCGGCATCCAGCCGCCGACGCCCTCCTGGGGCAAGATGCTGGGCGACGCCCAGACCCACCTGTTCACCGCCCCCTTGCAGGCGGTCTTCCCCGGCGCGGCCATCGCGCTGTGCGTGCTCGGCCTCAACCTCCTGGGCGACGGCCTGCGCGACATCCTCGACCCGCGCCACCGCTCGGCGCCGGTGATGTGATACGGACGGCGCTCGGTGTTCATGCGCCGCCGGTATGATACCAGGGCCGGAACGTCCTGACGCCCGGCCCCGGCATCCGGCCTTGGCATCCGGTCTTGGTAGCCGGCCGCCTCCGCGGTCCTTGGTATCGCGCCGTTCCCCTCATGGGTGCCTGTCTGCTTTGGCTTCGGCGCATATATCCTGGATGGGGGCCGGATGCCGGCCATTTCGTCGCCGGACACCTGCTGATCGCCATCTGCATTGGGCGGGGAATCGACCGCGGCAGTGGATCCAGAGAGGGTGGACGCATGGACTATCCTGTTCCGGCGCGGTTCAAACCCGAGGGGCAGCGGGGGCAGGGTCGGTTTCTGGCGCTCGCCGTGGTGGTGGGGGTTCTTGGCGGCGCCATCGGGTCCGTGTTCCACCTCGCCGTCAATGCCCTGCTGCATTGGCCCGCGCAGCTGCACCGGCTGGTGGATGGTCCGCTGCTGGTGCTGATGGCCGCGCTGATGACCATGTCAGTGACGTTGGGGGTGGTGGCGCTGGTCCGCTACGGCGCGCCCCAAGCCGGCGGCAGCGGCGTTCAGGAAGTGGAAGGGGCGATGGCGGGCCTGCGCGAAATCCACGGGGCGCGGGTGCTGCCGGTCAAGTTTTTCGGTGGGGCCGCGGCGATCGGCTCGGGTCTGGTGCTGGGGCGCGAGGGGCCGACGATTCATATCGGTGCCTCGGTAGCGGCGATGCTCTCCGCCAGGTTCCGGCTGGACGCAACGGAGCACAGCGGCTTGCTGGCGGCGGGGGCGGCCGCGGGACTGGCCTGCGCCTTCAACGCCCCCGTTGCCGGCGTCTTGTTCGTGATCGAGGAAACCCGGCGGCAGTTTCCCTATCGGTTTGACACCTATATGGCCGTCATCATCGCCGCTCTGCTGGCCACCGTCATGACTCATTGGATCGGCGGTGTGGCTCCCGATCTTTCACTGGCGGCGCCCAGGATGCCCATGGCCACGCTGCCGCTCTTTGTGCTGCTCGGATGCCTGCTGGGCGGGCTCGGCGTCGTGCTCAATGCCGGCATCCTCAAGGCATTGGCTTTCGCGGGCGCAGCGCAGAAAAGGGTGCCCTATCTCTACCCGGCAGCGGTCGGGTTCGCCGTAGGGGCGCTGTTGGCGCTGTTTCCCCGGACGGTGACGGGCGGGGAGGCCCTGATCCCGGTGCTGGTGCGCGAGCAGCCCGGCGTGCTGGTTATGCTGGCCCTGGCGGCGGTTCGCTTCTGCACCAGCATCGGGAGCTACTCGACGGGCGTGCCGGGCGGCATCTTCGCGCCAATACTGTCGTTGGCGGCGTGTGTCGGGCTGGCCTTTGCCGGCCTCGTCAGCATGATTGCGCCCGATGGCGGCATTGTCCCGGCGGCTTTCGCCATTGCAGCAATGGGCGGGTTGTTCACCGCCTCGGTGCGCTCGCCCATGGTGGGGGTGGTGCTGACGCTGGAATTGACCGGCGCCTATGAGGTTGCCATGCCGCTGCTTGCCACCTGCCTTTTTGCCAACCTCGCCGCGCAATGGCTGGGTGGCAAGCCGATCTACGAGCAATTGCTGGACCGCACATTGGTCTTGGCCGGCATCACGCCACCGGCGAAACCCGCCAAGGACAGGTGAGGGACACTTTGCGACTTCGCCAGTCATACCGGCGGCGCTCAATGGACGTGTTCATGCGCCGCCGGTATGACAGGCCACTAGAGGGGACTCCCGCGGGTCTTGTCGGACAGCGCGACCAGATCCGCCAGCTCGTGGCTCTTCCAGTAGCGGGACTTGCCGATCTCGGTCCGGGCGGTGGCGACGAGGTCATCGATGATGGCCCGTTCCTCCGGGCTGGCCGCCGGGCCGCGCTCCAGCCGGTGGGTGAGGAGGAGCGTCATGTTGCGGCTGGTGGCCGGGATCCAGCCGCTGATCCGCTGGCCGAAGACGGTGCTCAGCTCGTTGATGCGCAGCAGATGCTCCATGCGCTCGTCCAGCGGGTCGCCGTCCTCGAACTTCATGGCCTTCTCGACGTTGGCGCGCATCTCCTCCAGCAGGGCATCGCGCCATTTCACCAGATCGCCGGTCTCGTCGCCGAGATCGCGGCCCAGCCCCTGCCAGCTCCACAGCAGGCGGTTCAGCCAGACCGCGTCGCCCTGGTCGATGACCGGCTGGCGCCGCGCCGCGGCGGCCTGGCCGGAGC
This sequence comes from Pseudomonadota bacterium, assembly GCA_023416455.1. Classification (GTDB taxonomy): domain Bacteria; phylum Pseudomonadota; class Alphaproteobacteria; order Azospirillales; family Azospirillaceae; genus Azospirillum. The sequence continues at coordinate 7,162 of JAEZHQ010000309.1, forward strand.
GCTCCATGGCCACCGCCGCCACCCGCGTGCCGACGATCCGGCCCGCGGCCTGCCAGGCGTTGCGGAAGGCGGGCGCGCTGCGCCGGTCCTCCAGCAGGCCGGACAGGGTCACCGCCTCGATGAGCTGGGCGAGCCGCTGGAGCAAGCCCTCGATGCGGGCCTTCTCCCGGGCGCTTGGCCGGATGGCCGAGCCGGGGACGCGCTCGTTCAGCTTCAGGATCACGGTCAGGGCGGCGCCGAGCGCGCGGGTGGTGCCGAGGAAATGGGCGGTCAGCGCCTCCGTCACCGGGTTGCCGCGCCCGGGGTCGACCCCGCTCTGCCGGATGTGCAGGGCGGCCACGGCGTAGTTGCGCGCCACGTTCAGCACCGCCAGCGGCAGCAGATGCGTGAAGACCGCGCCGCCCGGCGTGCGCCCGGCCAGATCGGCGGCGGCCTCCGTCAGCGCGTCGGCCATGCGGTCGCGCTCCCGCCGGGTGGGGGCGGCCGCGGAGAAGCCCTCCAGCCGCTCGGCGACCAGCCGCGCCGGGCCGTCGGCGTTGGCCAGGAGGTCGCGCATCAGCAGCAGCGTTGCGCCCTCCACCGGCGGCGTCTTGTCGAGGAAGGCGGAGAGCAGGCGGGTGCGGCGCGGCCGGTCGCGCGACAGCGCGGCCAGCGTCTCGTCCACGGCCTTGCGGCTGGTGAGCACCGCGTCCAGGTGCCGGACCGCGGCGACGCGCATCCGTTCCTTCAGCGCGGCGGCGGCGGGAGAGCGCAGGGCGCGGTCGATGACCTCGGCGCGCGCCATCCCGTCCAGCTTCTCCTGCGCCTCGACGGCCAGCACGGGGAAGGCGTCGCGGCTCAGCACATCCCACAGCGCGCCGACGTCCACGCGCTGGACCATGCCGGGCATGGCGACGCCGGCGTGGTACAGCGCCTCGTCGTCGATCAGGAAGGGTTCGAACAGCGTCGTGAACAGGCGCCGCGCGCGGTTGGTGCGCTGCCGGTTCAGATGGTCGATGACGTACTGGCGGACCAGCTGGACCCGCCCGGCCGGCCCGGCGTCCATGCCCTCGATCTCGCTCAGCAGGCTGTGGACGAGGCGGGCGGGCAGGCGTTCGACCAGGGCGTTGATCTTGTCGCGCAGGGCGTTTTCGGACACGTCGTGCATGGGGGGCGGTCGCGAAGGGAAGGGGGCGGCGCGATGCCCGTATAGTGGGGTCCGGAGGTTAAGATTGCCGTAAGGAAACCGGGGCGGTGCGCCGCCCCGGCCGCGGACCCGTGCCGCGGCTCAGGCGCCGCGGTGCTTCTTGGCGATGGGCTGCGAAAATTGCAGCTCGATGTCCCAGGGGAAATGGATCCAGGTGTCCTGGCTCACCTCGGTGATGAAGGTGTCGACCAGGGGCCGGCCGGCCGGCTTGGCGTAGACGGTGGCGAAATGCGCCTTGGGCAGCATCTTGCGCACGATGACGGCCGTCTTTCCGGTGTCCACCAGGTCGTCGATGATCAGCCAGCCCTCGCCCTCGCCGGCCCCGGCGCCCTCGACCCCCTTCAGGATGGTGGCCGCGCGCTGGTTCTGGTGGTCGTAGCTGGAGACGCAGACGGTGTCGATCAGGCGAAGCTCCAGCTCCCGCGCGATGATCGCGGCCGGCACCAGCCCGCCGCGGGTGACGGCGACGATGCCCTTCCAGGGACCCTTGTCGATCAGGCGCCAGGCCAGGGCCTTGGCGTTGCGGTGCAGCTCCTCCCACGACACGGGGAAGTGCTTGTTGAAGGGGACGGCTTCGGGCACGTGTCGGACTCCGCAAGAGGCGTGCGCCGCTTATAGCGCAAGCGCCCCGCGGCGGCAATGCGGGGGGCGCCGCGGCCCCTCCCGCCGGCCCTGCGCGGGCATAAATCACATCATTGATAAGTAAATACGACGTACTATCGTATGATATTCCTGTTGACTCTATCGATTTAGTAGGCTTATGAACGGGCCATCACAGCACGGCACCGGGGAAACGAGCATGACAGGCCCAGCGTCGGACAAGGCGGCCGGGGGACGGGACTTGGCGGGCAAGGTGGCGCTGGTCACCGGCAGCGCGCGCAACATCGGCCGCGCCATCGCGCTGGCGCTTGCCGAGGGGGGCGCCCGGCTCGTGGTGTCCGGCCGCAGCGACGACGGGCAGGGGCGGGCGGTGGCCGAGGCCATCCGCGCCGCCGGCGGCGAGGCCGACTGGATGGCCGCCGACATCGCCGACCCGGCCCAGGCGGCGGCCCTGGTGGCCTTTGCGGAGGCCCGCTTCGGCCGCCTCGACGTCCTCGTCAACAACGCCTCCCTGCGCAAGGCCACGCCCCTCCTGGACATCACGCCGGAGGAATGGCGGTCGCTGCTGGCGGTGGCTGTCGACGGCGCCTTCTTCGTCAGCCAGGCGGCATCCCGGATCATCGGACCGGGCGGCAGCATCGTCACCATCGGCGGCATGGGGGGCCACACCGGCACGCTCGGGCGCGTCCACGGCAGCACCGCCAAGGCCGCCCTGGTCGGCTTGACCAAGGCGCTCGCGCAGGAGCTGGCCCCGGCCGGGATCACCGCCAACCTGGTGGCGCCCGGCGTGATCGACACCCGGCGCGGCGCCTCGTCCGGCAGCCTTCCCGGCGGGTTGCCGGCGCCGCTGATCGACCGGCTCGGCCAGCCGGAGGAGATCGCCGCCGCCGTCCGCTTCCTCGCCGGCCCCGGCGCCCGCTTCATCACCGGCCAGACCCTTCACGTCAACGGCGGCGCCTACCTGCCCTGACGCCGCGCCCCGCACCAAGGAGCCTTCCCGATGTCCAGCCTTGCCGTCCTCCGTGACGCGGACCCCGGCACCGCCGGCCCGCCCTCCGGCCAGACCGCCGACCTCGCCGCCCGCGCCGCCGCCTTCGGCCGGCATCTCGCCGAGGGCGCGGTCGACCGCGACCTCAACCGGCGGCTCCCCCACGCGGAGGTGCGCGCGCTGGCCGAAACCGGGCTGCTGGCGGCGCGGGTGCCGGCCGCCCATGGCGGCCGGGAGGCGACCATCCTGGAGGTGGCGCGCGTCATGCTCCATCTCGGGGCCGGCGACCCCAACGTCGCCCAGGCCGTGCAGCCCCATCTCTGCGGGGTCGAGAAGATCCGCATCCACGGCTCCGACCTCCAGAAGCAGCGCTACTTCCGCCACATCCTGGCCGGCGGCGTGATCACCAACGCCAACGCCGAATGCTCCGGTCCCGTGGTCGGCGACATCAACACCACGCTGCGCCGCGACGGCGCCGCCTGGCAGCTGCACGGCACCAAGGCCTATTGCACGGGCAGCCTGTTCGCCAGCCATTTCTACGTGGTCGCCAACACCGAAGACGGCGTGCGCGCGCTCGCCTTCGTGCCGGCGGACCGGGCGGGGGTCACGGTGCTCGACGACTGGGACGGCTTCGGCCAGCGCACCTCGTCGAGCGGGACCGTCGTGCTGGATCAGGTCGCCGTCGCCGACGACGAGGTCATCCTGCTGCCGGAGAGCGGACGGCGGCGGACCTACGAAGGGGGGTTCGCCCAGCTCCTCCACGCCGCCATCGACGCCGGAATCGCCCGCGCCGCGCTGGCCGACGCGGTGGCCTTCTGCCGCGGCACGGCGCGCCCGGTGGCGGAAAGCGGCGTCGCGCGGGCCAGCGAGGATCCGTACATCCTGCAAGCCGTCGGCGACATGAGCGTCATCGTCGAAGGCGCGGCGGCGCTGGTCGAGCGCGCCGCCCTCATCCTCGACGGGGCGGCCGCGCTGGCCCTCGCCGGCCGCGCCGACGGGCCGGAGCTGGACCGGGCGCTGGGCGAGGCGTCGGTCGCCGTCGCCCACGCCAAGATCGCCGCCAACGACGCCTGCCTGGCGGTGTCGGAGCGGCTGTTCCGGGTCGGCGGGGCGACCGCCACCCTGCGCCCGCTCGGCCTCGACCGGCACTGGCGCAACGCCCGCACCCACACCACCCACGACCCGGTCGCCTACAAGGCCCGCGTGGTCGGGGACTTCCTGCTCAACGACCGGCTGCCGCCGGTCAACACCAAGTTCTGATCCCCGGAGGGCGTTCCCATGACCCGGTTCTCCCGCGTCCCCGACCTGCCGGCCGACAGCGCGCTGGCCGGCGTGCTCCACCAGCCCCTGCTGCTCGGCCTGTTCCTGCCCGTCCACAACGGCGGCTGGAGCATCTCGACTCTGCCGCGGGGGACCGACTGGACCTTCGCCTACAACGCCCGGCTGACCCGGCGGGCCGAGGCGCTGGGCTTCGACCTCGCCTTCGGGCCGGCCCACTGGCTGCCCAAGGGCGGCTTCGGCGGCACCACCCGCTACCGCGAGACCTCGCTCGACACCTTCGTGGCGATGAGCGGGCTGGCCGCGGTGACCGAGCGCATCCTCCTCGTCTCCACCATCCATGTGCTCTACGGCCCCTGGCACCCGCTGCATCTGGCCAAGGGCGGCGCCACCATCGACCACATCGCCGGCGGGCGCTGGGGCATCAACGTCGTCGCCGGCTTCCGCCCGGCCGAGCGCGCGATGTTCGGCCAGGACGCGCTCGACCACGACGCCCGCTACGCCCGGGCGGCGGAGCTTCTGGAGCTTCTGCTGCGCCTGTGGTCGGAGGACGGGAACCTGACCGTGGAGGGGCCGCACTGGCGGCTGAAGGACGCCTTCGTCACGCCCAAGCCGGTGAACGGCCGGCCGATCCTGGTCAACGCCACCGGCTCGCCCGCCGGCATCGCCTACGCCGCGCGCTTCTCCGACCTCGTGTTCATCACCAGCTCGGCCGGCGTGGTGCTGGAGGACGCGCTGGAGGTGCTGCCCGCCCACAACGCCGCCATCAAGGGGGCGGCGGCGGAGATCGGGCGCAGCGTGCGCACCATCGTCAACCCGCTGGTCATCTGCCGCGACACCGAGAAGGAGGCGTGGGACCTCTACGACGCCATCCGCGACGCGGCCGACGACGGTGCCGCCGACGGCTTCTTCCGCTCGCACGCCGAGGGCGACAGCCAGTCCTGGAAGGTGCACCAGCGCGACCGCAAGGTCGTCGGCGGCAACATCCAGATCGTCGGCACGCCCGAGCAGGTGGTGGACCAGCTCGCGCGCCTGAAGGCCGCCGGCTGCGACGGCGTGCAGATCTGCTTCTTCGACTACGAGCCCGAGCTGGAGTATTTCGGCGCGCGCGTGCTGCCGCTGCTCCATCAGGCCGGCCTGCGGGTGTGAGCGCGCCATGACCGCCGATCCCAGCGCCGCCCCCGCCGCCATCCCCGCCGCCATCCCTGCCGCCATCCCTGCCGCCATCCCTGCTGCCGTCACGCCCGACACCGTCCGCCGCTGGCTGGCCGACGGGGGCGAGCTGGCCTTCCTCGACGTCCGCGAGGAGGGGGAATACGGCGAGGGCCATCCCCTGTGGGCCGCCAACCTGCCCTTCAGCCGGCTGGAGAGCGAGGCGCCCGTCCTGGTTCCCCGCCGGTCGGTGCGGCTGGTCCTCATCGACGGGGGCGACGGGGGCGACGGAATCGCCGGGCGCGCCGCCGCCGCCCTCGCCGGCCTCGGCTACACGTCCCTGCACGCGGTCGCCGGCGGCATCGCGGCCTGGCGGGCGGCCGGGCTCGGCCTGTTCAAAAGCGTCAACGTGCCGGGAAAGGCGTTCGCCGAGCTGGTGGAGCACGCCTTCCACACCCCCGCGATCGGCGCCGCGGAGCTGGCCGGGCTGCAAGCCGCCGGCGCCGACCTCGCCGTGATCGACTGCCGGACCGCCGAGGAGTTCGCGCGCTTCCATGTTCCGGGCGCCGTCAACGCGCCGGGCGTCGAGCTGCCCTACCGCATCGCCGACCTCGTGCCGTCGCCCGACACCGTCGTGGTGGTCTCCTGCGCCGGGCGGACGCGGGGGATCATCGGCGCCCAGGCGCTGCGCAACATCGGCCTGCCCAACCGGGTGGCGGCGCTGGCCGGCGGAACCCAGGGGTGGCGGCTGGCCGGCCTGCCGCTGGAGCACGGGGCCGGCGGGGGCGCCTTCGCCGGCGGCCCGGTCGCCACCGCCGCCCTGGCC
>JAEZHQ010000350.1 GCA_023416455.1 Pseudomonadota bacterium
GGCCGGCCGCGGCCCGGCGCTGGGGCGAGACGCGCAACCGGCTGCTGGCCGGCCGGCTCGTCGTCCACGCGGCGCTGGCCCGGACGGAGAGCCGGGGCGCCCATTTCCGCGCCGACCACCCGCGGGAGGATCCGGCCGCCCGGCGCCACAGCCTCACCCTCGCCGACCTTTCCGGGCCGCTTCCGGCCGCCGCCCGGCCCGCCCCATTCCCAACGGAGGACGCCGCATGCTCCATCCCCTGATCCTCGACCCCATCGTCCGCACCGCCCTCCTTGAGGATCTCGGCCGCGCCGGCGACCTCACCACCGACAGCATCGTCCCGGCCGACGCCCGCGTGACCGCCCGCCTGGCCGCCCGCCGGGAGGGCCGCGTCGCCGGGCTGGACGCGGCGCTGGCCGCCTTCCGCCTGCTCGACCCCGAAATCGCCGTGGCGGTGGAGCGCGGCGACGGCACCGACGTCGCGGCCGGCGGCACCATCGCCGCGGTGACCGGCCGGGCCCGCGCCGTCCTGACCGCCGAGCGCACCGCGCTGAACCTGATGGGGCGGCTGTCCGGCATCGCCACCGCGACCCGCGCGCTGGTCCGCGCCGTGGAAGGCACCCGCGCCCGCATCGTCTGCACCCGCAAGACCACCCCCGGCCTGCGCGCCCTGGAAAAGCAGGCGGTGCGGCTGGGCGGCGGCTCCAACCACCGCTTCGGCCTCGACGACGCGGTGCTGATCAAGGACAACCACATCGCCGTGGCCGGCGGCCTGCGCCCGGCGGTGGAGCGCGTCCGCGCCGCCGTCGGCCACATGGTCAAAGTGGAGGTGGAGGTCGATACGCTGGCCCAGCTGGAGGAGCTGCTGACCCTGCCGGTCGATGTCGTGCTGCTCGACAACATGGACCCGGAGACCCTGCGCCGCGCCGTGGCGCTGGTGGACGGCCGCCTGCTGACCGAGGCGTCGGGCAACGTCACGCCCGCCACCGTGCGGGCCATCGCCGAGGCCGGGGTGGACATGATCTCCGTCGGCTGGCTGACCCACAGCGCGGCCAGCCTCGACATCGGCCTGGACATCTGAGCGGGGGCGGGGCCGAGGGGACTCGACAGACGAGGGGGGGGCGGCCGTATCCTGTCCGCAACGAGGCGCGGGAGGAACGATGCCGCTCGACCCCAGGGAAGCCCTGTTCCGCCGGATCGCGGAAAGCCGCGACGCGCTGGTCGCCCTGACGCAGGACCTGATCCGCATCCCCACCGTGAATCCGCCGGGCGACGCCTACGCCGACTGCGCCGCCTTCATCGGCGCGCGGCTGGCCGCCCGCGGCTTCCAGGTGGAGTATGTGCGGGCGGCCGGGGCGGCCGGCGACAGCGACCGCTACCCGCGCACCAACGTCGTCGCCCGCATCGAGGGGCGGGAGCCCGGCCCCTGCGTCCATTTCAACGGCCACACCGACGTGGTGCCGGCCGGGCGCGGCTGGACCGTGGATCCCTTCGCCGGCGTGGTGAAGGACGGGCGCGTCTACGGCCGCGGCGCCTGCGACATGAAGGGGGGCATCGCCGCCTCCATCATTGCGGTCGAGGCGATCCTCGACGAGGGGCTCCCCTTCCCCGGCGCGCTGGAGATCTCCGGCACCGTGGACGAGGAGTCCGGCGGCTACGGCGGGGTCGGCCATCTCGCGCGCCTGGGCTATTTCTCCCGCCCGCGGGTCGATCACGTCATCATCCCCGAGCCGCTCAACGTCGACCGGGTGTGCATCGGCCACCGCGGCGTCTGGTGGGCGGAGATCGAGACCAAGGGCCGCGTCGCCCACGGCTCCATGCCCTTCCTCGGGAACTGCGCGGTCCGCCACATGGGCGCGGTCCTGCACCGGATCGAGTCGGAGCTGATCCCGCGCCTGGCCGCCAAGCGCACCGCCATGCCGGTGGTGCCGGAGGGGGCGCGGCAGTCCACCATCAACATCAACGCCATCCACGGCGGCCAGCCGGAGGACCGCGACGGCCTGCCCAGCCCGGTGGTCCCCGACAGCTGCCGCATGGTCATCGACCGCCGTTACCTGATCGAGGAGGATCCCGACGCCGTGAAGGCCGAGATCGTCGGCATCCTGGAGGATCTGCGCCGCGAGCGGCCGGGCTTCGACTACGGGCTGCGCGAGGTGCTGGCCTTCCTGCCGACCATGACCGACGCCGGCGCGCCGGTGGTGCGCGCGGTGGAATCGGCCATCCATGCGGTGCTCGGCCGGCCGGCGGAGCGGGTGGTGTCCCCCGGCACCTACGACCAGAAGCACATCGTGCGCGTGGGGCAGCTGAAGGACTGCATCGCCTACGGCCCCGGCATCCTCGACCTCGCCCACCAGCCGGACGAGTATGTGGGCATCGACGACATGGTGCGTTCCGCCCAGGTCATGGCGATGGCCGCGCTCACCCTGCTGCGCCGCGAGGCGTGACGGAAGCGGCGGGCGGTGGCCCGCCGCAGGCCCCGCCACCGTCACGCGGCACCGCCGTCACGCAACCGGTTGCCCCACGGCGAGGGCGAGCGCGGCCTTGACCGCCTTGTCGGCGTCCACGCAGCCGAAGCCGAATTCCCGGGAATGCCCCGTCACGCCGCCGATCGGGCGCGCCGTCTCTTCCAGGATCGCCCGGACCTCGGGAGGCCGGAGGTCCGGAGCGGCGCTCAGGATCAGGGCGCAGATTCCGGCGACGAGCGGACAGGCGCTCGACGTGCCGCCGAAATCATAGGTGTAATCGCCCGGTGCGTAGCCGAGCGGGCGGTTGTTCGTGTGGTCGACGCCCGTGACGTCGGCGGTGAGGATTCCCCAGCCGCCGGCCCCGCTGGACGGCGCGCACACGCAGATCGCGGCGCCGAAGTTCGAATAGTGGGAGCGCTCGTCGCGGCTGGTCGATGCCGCGACGGCGATGACGTCCTCGTGGATGGCGAAGCCGTCCAAGGTCCCTCGGTCCGCGTCGTCGATGTCGTGGTTGGCGTTGCCGGCCGCGAAGACGATGACGCAGCCCTTGCCGTGGCGGCCCTGGGAAGCGCACCGGGCGATCGCCCGCGAGGCCCTGGTCGACAGCGGGAAATAGTCGGCCGCCGCCCCCCAGCTGCAACTCACGACCCAGGCCCCCATCCGCTCCACATAACCGAACCAGTTCTCGATCTCGCGGTCGGCAAGATTGCGCCCCCACCGGACCGGCATCAGGGTCGCCCCCGGCGCGGCGCCGGCGATCAGGCCGCCGCCGAGCCGCCCCACGGCCACGCCGGCGCACGCCGTGCCGTGCCAGTCGCCCGCATCGGGGTCGGGCACGGGCTGACCGGAGTTGCGGGTGAAGTCCCAGGGATGGACGACCTTTCCCGGTCCGCTCAGATCGGGGTGGGCGAGATCGAAGCCGTCGTCGATGACCGCGACCACCACGTCCGGCGTGCCGGCGTTGCCCAGCCGCTCCCACGCATCGCGCACGCGGGCGTCCGCCCCCTCCTTGAATCCGAAGCCGGTGCCGCGGTGATGCCCGGTGTTGCGGAGGTGCCATTGCTCGCCCAGCAGGAGATCGACGAGGACCGGCACGGCCTTCAGGTGGCCCGGCGTCGCCAGCTCGGGCTCGGCGACGCTCACCAGGTCCGATTGCTGGAGCTTCAAGGCCGTCTTCACCGGATTTTCGGACGCCGGCGTCACCCGTGTGATCAACTCCTCGGTGCCGCGCGCCTCGATGATCTGGAGGTGGCAGTCGTCGATCAGCTTCTGCCTCTCCTCCGGCGACGCGGAGGGGGCGAACTCGATGTAGACGTCCCCGGTGGGGACGAACGGCGCATCGTCGTTGCCGGTGTGATAGACGTGGGTGCCGACGTCCACGGTGGCATGCGCCCGCAACTGTTCGAGCTGGGCGTTCACGTCGGTGCCACCGGCGGAAATGTCGAGGATTTTGAAGCCGCCCAGCGTTTCCCCCTTCCTGGCGACGGCACCCGGCAGGGCGTGGAGGGTGCGCTCCAGGCGGGACGCCATGCCCGGGGCCGGCTTGACGGCGACCAGCCGGTCGCTCCTGGTCAGGGGCAGCCTGCCCTTGCCGTACTTGATGGTCAGGGTTTCCGTCATCCTGTCCTCCCTTGGAACGGTGATCGGCGGCGCCCGTCCACGCCAGGAGAATCCGGCTGGCGCGCCGCGTGCCTCTCCTGGATTTTCCTAGTTTGTCCCGGCGGAACTATGCCCATGAGTGCTGAACCCGGCAATCATCACTTGTGATGGGCTTCATCCTTCACCGTTCACACGGAATTTCGAAGAAAAGCGCGTGATGAATATTATGGTATGCAGGCGCGGGCCGGCACCAAGCCGCCCTGCGCATCCGGTGGCAGGCCACGGCCACCCCCCGCCGCCATTCAGGCGCCGGCGTGTCGTTCCCGCAATCCGGACAATCCTGTTCGGTCATGCGAGCCGCCTCTTCCCGTCCCGCTCCGTTCAAGAGAGCGCTCAGCATTCAGCAACGCTGTAAATCCGGCCAAGCATAAGCTTGTCGCGGAAAATCTATTAGGGCCATATCAAAAGTGATTGTCGTCGGGACGTGATGGCATCTTTTTGTCACGGGAACTTGCTGATTTGACGAAACCTTAACTGAGATTTTTACCAAGCCTTATTCATGGGCGGGTAATCATCGGGCAATCAGCACGCCGATGGTTCATGAGGTTTCGACATGGCAACGCAGACGACCGAACTGGTGGACGTGACCTTCGCGGTCAACGCCTGGGGTGCGCCGGCCGATGGAAAATGGCCGCACTTCGTGCTCCGCCTGGACGGCGTGGAGATCGGTGAGGCGACCGTCGCCTCGGCGACCCAGTCGCGCTACACCTTCACCGCCCGGGTTCCGGCCGACAAGGCCCACAAGCTCCAGCTCCAGTACGACAACGACGCAACCGTCAACGGCCAGGACCGCAACCTCTTCGTCAAGTCGTTCGAGGTGAACGGCACCCCGATCCTCAGCATCGATCCCCTGGTGAAATACGACACCGGCGACATCGACGGCCTGAACGTCATCGCCGGGCAGACCGAGATGTACTGGCGCGGCGCGCTGAACGTCGACCTGCCGAAGGAGCTGTTCGCCACGGCCACGCCACCCGCGCCGCCTGCGCCCTTCACCACCGAGATCGTCGTCACCGCCTGGGGAACCAGCGCCAACGGCACGCCGCCGCACTTCAAGCTGCTGGTCGACGACAAGGTCGTGGGCGACGCCTGGGTCAACGCCGCCTCCCCCGCCGATTACACGTTCACGGTGAATGTGGACCCCGACGAGGCCCACAAGATCCAGATCCACTACGACAACGACGCCACCGTCAACGGCCAGGACCGCAACCTGTTCGTCCAGGGCATCCGCATCGACGGGCAGACGATCGAGGCGACCAGCCCGCTGGCCTCCTACGACAAGGGTCCGGTGGACGGGAAATACGTGGTGGCCGGCCAGGAGGGCCTGTTCTGGGGCGGTGCCCTGACCTTCGGCGTGCCGGAGGAGTATTTCGACGGCGCCTATGTGCCGCCGCCCCCGCCGCCGCCGCCGGTCCCGGTCGCCACCACCGAGATCGTGGTCACCGCCTACGGCCAGTCGGCCGCCGGGGTGGCCCCGCACTTCAAACTTCTGGTCGACGGCAAGGTCATCGGCGAGGGCCGCGCCACCTCGGGCGAGCCGACCGCCTTCACCTTCACGGCGGAACTCGACCCGACCCAGGGCCACCGCATCCAGGTCCATTACGACAACGACAATTTCGTCAACGGACAGGACCGCAACCTGTTCATCAAGTCGGTGACGATCAACGGCAACACGGTCGCCGCCACCGACAGCATCGTCTCCTACGACAAGGGGGCGGTCGACGGCAAGGACGTGGTCAAGGGCCAGGAGGGGCTGTTCTGGGGCGGCGCGCTGAACGTCGACGCGCCGGCCGCCCTCTTCCAGCCGGCCCCGCCTGCCCCGCCGCCGCCGCCGCCGACCCCCGGGGAGCCGGCCTTCTACGTGGCGGCCAACGGCAAGGACAGCTGGTCGGGCCGGCTGTCCGAACCCAACGCCGACGGAACCGACGGCCCCTTCGCCTCGCTGGAGCGCGCCCGCGACGCCATGCGGGAGAGCGACGTCGACACCACCTTCGTGCGCGAGGGCACCTACCGGCTGACCAAGACGCTGGAGCTGACCGCCCTCGACAAGGGCCACAGCTTCAAGAACTACCCCGGCGAGACCCCGGTTCTGAACGGCGCCGAACGGGTCACCGGCTTCACCCACGAGGGGGGCGGCGTCTATTCCGCCAAGCTCGCCGCCGCCACCGACCTCGACCTGACCTTCGGCGGGGTGCGCCAGACCCTGGCCAGCAAGGGGCTGGTCGACGCCGACCACCCCACCACCTCGGGCTGGTACTTCGCCGACGCCGCCAACGGCGGCCCGAGCGGCTGGTCGATCCGTTACCACAGCGGCGACGTCTCCAAGGCCGACCTCGTGCCCGGCATGAAGATCCAGCTCATGGACGCCGAACGGCTGTCCGACACGCTGACGGAGATCGCCGGGATCAACGAGGCGACCCGGACCATCTCCCTGAAGAACGGCACCTCGCTTCCCTTCGCCGAGGGCACGACCTTCAAGCTCCTGAACAACGCCGCCTTCGTCGACCAGGCGGGCGAGTTCGCCTGGCGGGCGTCCGACGGCCGCCTCGTCTTCAAGCCGGCCGACGCCGCCCTCCTCGCCGAGGAGGGGGCCGAGGTGGCGCGGCTGGGCACGCTGATCCGCCTGAACGGGACGAGCGGGGTCACCATCGAGGGGCTGGGCTTCACCAACACCACCACCGGCGGAAACGCGCTGGAGCTGGTGGGGTCGTCCGGCAACTTCATCGGCGACAACAGCTTCGTCAACGTCGGCACGGCGATCAAGCTGAAGGCCGCCTCCTCGCACAACCTGATCGGCGGCAACCGGCTGGACCACCTGGCGGTCAACGGCATCGAGCTGGAAGGGCGCAGCAACGCCAACAGCGTCTACGCCAACCACATCACCCACGTCGGCGAGGTCCGCAAGGGCGTGGCCGGCATCATGGGCACCGCGGTCGACGACAACCTGATCGCCCACAACGACATCGACTCCAGCGCCCGCTACGGCATCTCGCTGAAGAACTGGGACTCCACCAACATCAACCGCAACAACATCATCGAGTACAACAAGGTCACCAACACCGGCCTGGAGACGGCCGATGGCGGCGCCATCGAGATCCTCGGCCGCTCCAGCGTCGACACCGGCAACGTGGTGCGCGGCAACTGGATCGAGGGGGTGGGCGGCCTGGCCACCAGCAACACCGACCAGTGGCTGTTCAGCCACAAGTACTTCGGCGTCTACCTGGACGACATGGCCGGCGGCGTCACCGTCACGGGCAACTTCCTGAAGGACACCGGCTGGGCCGGCGTCCACATCCACGGCGGCGACAACAACCTCGTCACCAACAACGTCTCCATCATCGGCAGCAACATCGAGGAGTTCATCCGGATCGGCTGGGCGCCCAAGCACGGCGATGCCGGCCTGCCGCGCGACAACACGGTCACCGGCAACATCATCAGCGGCACGCTTCCGCTGGACGACTATATGGAGCTGCTGACCGCGAACAACCCGATCATCGATTACAACCTCGTCCACAACGCGCCCCGGTACGGCGACAACGACGTGACGGGCAAGCCCCTGTTCGTCGACCCCTATTACGGCAACTACGCGCTTCGCCCGGACAGCCCGGCGCTGGCCATGGGCATCCAGGACCTGGCCTGGTCCCGGATGGGCGCGGAAGGCCACGCGGCGACCGACGCCATGCCGGTCTTCTGGGACGACTACTGATCCCGACGGCGCTCTCCGGCGGTGGTGTCCGATGGCCTCCGTTCCATCGGACACCGCCGGCCGCCGGGCTCCGGCCGGGCCTGGATCAAAAGCCGGGGAAGCCTTGTTCTTGAAGGGGAATCCCTCTGCGGAGGAGGCCCCCATGCCCACCCGCTACCCGCTGGCCGCGGCCGCCGCCCTGCTCGGCCTGGCCGCCTGCGCCGATCCCGAGGCCGACGCCGCCCTGGCGGCGCAGAGCGCCCTGGTCGGCATGCCCAAGAGCACGCTGCTGGCTTGCGCCGGCGTGCCCGAGAGGCAGACCCGCGCCGGCACGCAGGAGTATCTCACCTACCAAAGCGGCTCGTTCAGCTATCAGGCCCCCCCGCCTCCGCCCGGCTACGGCTGGGGCGGCTACGGCTGGGGGGTGCCGGGCTGGGGAGGGCCGGGCTGGCGGCGGGGGCTCGACTACGATCCCTGGGACTATTACCCGCCCCTCCCCGGCACCATCCGGGACGAGCGCTGCTTGGCGACCTTCACGCTCGACCGCGGCGTGGTGGAGCGTCTGGTGTACCGCGCGACCTCCCGCGCGTCCTGCGCGGCCATCGTGCAGAATTGCCTGGCCGAGGTGCCCCAGCGCCCGCTGTCCAGGCCCGCTCCCTGAGGGGGATCGGACTCCGCCGCCGGCCAGGGGACCGCGATGACCCGCCTGAAAGCCGCCGCGCTGACCGCGCTGCTCGCCGCCGCCGTGCCGGCGCCGGGGCTTGGCGCCGACCCGACCCCCAGGTTCGGCCCGGACGCCGAGCCCATCACCCGGTCCCGCGCGTATCTGCGGGAAGCCGAGGCGCCGGACTACTGGGCCCTCAGCGCCTTCTACGTTTCCCAGGCGACGGACAGCGCCTGCTCGGTGGCCAGCGTGGCGATGATGATCAACGCGCTGCGCGGGCTGCCGCCGCTCGCCGCCGAACCGCTGGTCACCCAGGACGGGCTGCTCGACGCGGTGGGCGACGCCGGCTGGCGGGCGGCGGTCGCCGAGGGCGGCGAAGGCGTCTCCTTCGCCGAACTCGTGGGCTATGTGCGCCGCGCGGCCGCGGCCTTCGGGCTGGAGGCCGACGTGGAGGTCTTCCGCCCCCGCGACACGTCCCCGGAGACCCTCGCCGCGCTCCGCCGGATCCTGGAGGAGAACGAGCGCAGCGGCGAGGACATCATCCTGCTGGTTTACGACCAGGGAACCCTGACCGGCGACGCCGGGGCCGGCCACATCGCCCCGCTTGGCGCCTACGACGCGGCGCGCCGCCGGGTCCTGGTGATGGACGTGGACCGCCAATGGTACGTCCCCTATTGGTCGGGCGACGGGAAGCTCCTCGAGGCCATGCTGAAGCCCGACCGCAGCGACCCCGACGGCAGCGGCCTCATCCGCGTGCGCCGGCGCCGCGGCGACGCCGGCTGAAGCAGGGCGGGCCGAAGCGGGGGGAACAGGGAGGCCGGCCTCCTGTTGGACGAGCAAAAGGATCCACCGTCACCAGCCAGGAGGCCCGGCATGAGCCCCAAGACGCGGCACGGCGACCAGCGCGACGAACCACTCGACATCAGCACCACCCGCGAAGGCCCCTCCGTCGACGAGGAGAAACGCGGCTTCCAGAACGTCGAGGGGCCGGGCTCCCGGCGCGGCGGCGCCCCGGCCTCCCCCCGCGAGGACCAGGGCCGGACGCCTGGCGACGGCACCTTGCAGGACGCCGTTCCCGCCGGCCTGTCTTCCGACGAGCTGCGCAGGCGCGCCGAGGAGGATGAAGGCTCCGCCCAGCCGGGCACCGGCTGACCGGGGACGGCGCCCGTCCCGGCCGGGCCGGCGCGACGCGGTGGCGTTCGCGGGAAGCCGCCGGCATCATACGACGTCGTATGGGGCCAGGCCGTATGGAGCGAGGCCGGGCCGGCGGCGTCAGGGCGCACCGTCGGATCCGCCGCCCCCCGCCGCCGCCGCCAGCCCGACCCGCGCGAAGCTGCTGCGGATGGCCGCGTCC
>JAEZHQ010000399.1 GCA_023416455.1 Pseudomonadota bacterium
GGCCCGGGCGGAACCGGGGCGGCGGCGGGCGGCAGGACGAGGGTGGCGGGCGGACGGCCGTGCGGTGACGGGCGGGGCATCGGGCGGTTCCTTGCAAAGGGGGAGCGGGGTGGGGCGAGCCTGGCCCAACTCCGCTCCCGCCGCTGTGGCGGGCGCCACAGCGGCGGCGCCCGCCGCGCTCAGGCGGCTTCCGTCGCCGCCTCGAAGCGGGCCAGATCGGCGATTTCGGCGCCGCTCAGCGTTTCCCGCTCCAGCAGCGCCACGGCGATGCGCTCCAGCGCCGGGCGGCTGGTCAGCAGAAGGCGGCGGGCGTGCTCCATGCCCTCGTCGGTGATGCGGCGGATCTCCTCGTCGATGCGCCAGGCCGTGCGTTCGGAGCGGACGGCGGCGGGCTCGCTCCCGGCGTGGGCGACGAAGCCGATGGCCTCGCTCATGCCCCAGGCGGTGACCATGCGGCGGGCGAGGTCGGTGGCGGCGCGGAAATCGGCCTCCGCCCCGGTGGTGACGGCGTCGGCGCCGAACACCAGCTCCTCCGCCGCGCGGCCGGCCATGGCGACGGCGATGTCGGCCAGCAGCTTGGCCCGCGACACCGACACCCGGTCGCCCTCCGGCAGGCGCACCACCATGCCCAGCGCGCGGCCGCGCGGGATGATGGTGGCCTTGTGGATGGGATCGGCCTCGGGGCAGCGGACCGACACCAGGGCGTGCCCGGCCTCGTGGTAGGCGGTCAGGCGGCGCTCGTGCTCGGACAGGGCGAGGCTGCGCCGCTCGCTTCCCAGAAGCACGCGGTCCTTGGCGGCCTCGAAATCGGCCATGGTGACGACCACGCGGCCGTTGCGCGCGGCCGCCAGGGCGGCCTCGTTGGCGAGGTTGGCCAGCTCGGCGCCCGAGAAGCCCGGCGTGCCGCGGGCGACCGTGCGCATGCTGGCGTCGGGCGCCAGCCGCAGCCGCCCGGCGTGCACGTCCAGTATGGCCTCGCGGCCGGCCACGTCGGGCAGGCCGACGTGGATGTGGCGGTCGAAGCGGCCCGGCCGGGTCACCGCCGGGTCGAGCATCTCCGCCCGGTTGGTGGCGGCGACGACGACCACGGCGCCGCCCTCCAGGATGCCGTCCATCTCGACCAGAAGCTGGTTCAGGGTCTGCTCGCGTTCGGAGTGGGAATTGGACTCGCCGCGCTTGCCGGCCAGCGCGTCGACCTCGTCGATGAACAGCAGGCAGGGTGCGTTGGCCCGCGCCGTGCGGAAGACGTTGCGCACCCGCGCCGCGCCCAGCCCGACGAACATCTCCACGAAGTCGGATCCGGACGCGGTGAAGACCGGCACCCCGGCCTCGCCGGCCGCCGCCTTGGCCAGCATGGTCTTGCCGGTCCCGGGCGGGCCGACCAGCAGGATCCCCTTCGGCACGCGCGCACCGGCCATGGCGAAGCGGCCGGGGTCGCGCAGGAACTCCACGGTCTCCCGCAACTCCTCCTTCGCCTCGTCCACGCCGGCCACGTCGGCGAAAACCGTGCGGGTGTCGCGCGGGCGGACGCGGGTGGCGCGCCCCATGCCGAGGAACTGGCCGCCGCTCAGCAGCAGCACGCCGACCACCAGCCCGACCACCAGGACGGGGGCCAGCCTGTCCAGCACCGCCATGGTCCGCGGCAGCAGGCCGCCCGGCCCGTCGTCGAAGGCGATGGCGCCCACCCGCCCGCGCAGCTCCTTCAGCAGCTCGTCGGTGACCGGGACGACGGCGCGGTGGCGGCGGCCGTCCGTCATGACCAGATGGGCGGCGCCGTCGGCGAAGGTGACCGAGGCGACCTCCCCACGTTCGGCCGACGCCACGAAGTCGCTGTAGGTGATGGGCTCCTCCGTGCGCCGCTGGGAGAAGTCCGTCCAGGCCGCAAAGGCGATCCAGCCAAGCACAAGCGCAGCAATTGCGAGAAGGGCGGCGATGATTTTTTTCGGGATCGGCGGCATGGCATCCTACGCTAAGGGCGAAGGCCGTTTCCGGCAATTCGAGACAATTGATGAAGCGAAGGAGGCCGGGCTTCAACCGCTTTCACCGGCGGCCTTTTCTTTGACACCGGCAAGCTGTGGCGGTGCGGGTGCCTACGGTTCGCCCGGTTGCCAGCCGTCCGGGAGCGGGGCTATGCTGAGGGCTCGTTCCGATCGCTTGGGGACCGCGGGCGATGGTATCGGGCGTGTCGCTGGGAGCTTCGTTCGGGCTGGTGCCGCTGCGGGCCGGCGGAACGGCGCGCGCGCCCGGCGAAGGCGCCCCCGGCGACGGCGCCGCTGACGCGGCCTCCGGCCAGCCGACCCCCGAGGCGCAGCAGCGCATCCAGGAGCTTCGGCGGATCGACGCCAGCGTCCGCCAGCACGAGGCGGCGCATCAGGCGGCCGGCGGCCCTCACGCCGGGGGCGCTTCCTTCACCTACACGCGCGGTCCGGACGGCAAGAGCTACGCCGTCGCGGGCGAGGTGCCCATCGACGTCGGCGCCGAGGGCGAGCCCGAAGCCACCGTCCGCAAGATGGACACGGTCAAGGCGGCGGCGCTGGCCCCGTCCTCGCCCTCGCCGCAGGATCTCCGGGTCGCCCAGCAGGCGGACTCGCAGAAGGCCCAGGCCCAGCAGGAGCTGCGCCGCCAAGCGGTGGAAGGCCCGGAGGGCGGTGACGGGGGGCGGGGCGGGGCGGTCGCCCCGGCGCTGGCGGCGCGCGGAGCGGCGGCCTACGGCGCGGCCCTCGGTCTCGGCCGCCCGTCTCCCGCGGTCGGTATCGTGGCCTGACCGCCATCGGCCGCGCAAGGAGGCTGTTTTGCGAGCGGATTCACGCTTCACATCGTTTCCGATTTTGCGCGATCCGCTTCAGCGACGGGCCGGCGTCTCGCCGTCCAGGGTCAGCAGCGGGCCGTACAGCTCGGGCCGGCGGTCGCGGAACACGCCCCAGGAGGCGCGCTGCGCGGCGATGCGGTCGAGGTCGAAGCTGGCCGTCAGCACCGTCTCGCTCTCCCGGTCGGCCTGGGCCACCAGTTCGCCCGTCGGTCCGGCGATGAAGGAGGAGCCGTAAAAGGTGATCCCGCAGCTCTCCCCCTCCTCGCGCCCGATGCGGTTGGAGGCGACGAGCGGCATCAGGTTGGCGCCGGCATGGCCCTGCATCACCCGCGTCCAGTGCCCCTGGCTGTCGAGCGCCGGATCCTGCGGCTCCGATCCGATCGCCGTGGGGTAGAACAGGATCTCCGCGCCCTTCAGGGCCATGGCCCGCGCGGTCTCGGGGAACCACTGGTCCCAGCAGATGGCGCAGCCGACGGTGGCGTAACGTGTCCGGTAGACCTGGAAGCCGGTGTCGCCGGGGCTGAAGTAGAACTTCTCCTGGTAGCCGGGTCCGTCCGGAATGTGCGACTTGCGGTAAACCCCCAGAACCGTCCCGTCGGCGTCCACCACCGCCAGGGAGTTGTAGTAGGCGTTGCGGGCCCGCTCGAAGAAGCTGACGGGAATCACCACCGCGAGTTCACGCGCGAGCGCGCTGAACCGTGCGATGACCGGATGGCCCTCCGCCGGGTGGGCGAGCGCGAACAGATCCTGCTTCTGGTCCTTGCAGAAGTAGGGGGTCTCGAACAGCTCCTGCGGCAGGATGATCCGGGCGCCGCGCGCCGCCGCCGCGCGCACGAGGCGCTCGACGCCGTTGAGGTTGGCCTCCCGGTCCCAGCTGCAGGCCATCTGGGTGGCGGCGACGGTGACGGTGCGTCCGGTGGTGGGGCGCATGGCGGCGGTGCTCCTTCCTGTGCTCGGCCTGTGGCGGCGGCCCGTGCAGCGGACGGCCGCCGCATGGGCCGCCCGCTGCACGGGTGTTTCGAATCTCAAGTAAAATTGTGAAAATCTTTCGGGTGGTCTATGTCTTCGGCGGACTGCATATCCTGATATGGCAATCGGTAGCGGCAAAACGTCGCCGTCATCGTCGTGTCTTTCGAATTTTCTCCGGCCTGGAATATAGAATTGCTTGGCTTTCCTGGATATCCCTGTCGTTGAAATTGCATATAATTGCATGCTCGCGACCAGAGCTCGCGCATTCTCTTTGCGTTTTTATGGTGAGAAGATATGATCGGAGGCTGTGACTGGTTCGTTTGCCTTGGATCCGGCGGCTCCGCGGCATTCGGCCGGATGGCTGCCGAGAGATTGTCGTGATGAACGGGCGTTTCAAGGGACGGCGCATGGGATTGGCCTTGGCCCCGCAGGATGAGGTGGACGTCGTTCCGGCACCGGGAAGCCTTCTGTCCCAGGTGGTGCGCGACGTGCATCGCACCTTCTCCCGCACGCTTCAGCACCGCATCGCCAGCCATGGCGTCAGCATGGGGCAGTGGTACTTTCTGCGCGCCCTGTGGGAGGAGGACGGGCTGACCCAGCGCGAGCTCAGTCAGCGTGTCGGCATGATGGAGCCGACCACCGTCACCGCGCTGAACACCCTGGAACGCCAGGATCTGGTCCGGCGCGTGCGCAACCCGCACGATCGCCGCAAGATGAACATCCACCTCACGGCCAAGGGGCACGCCTTGCGCGATGCGCTGCTTCCCTGTGCCACGGAGATCGCGGATCAGGCCACGCAGGGCATTGCGCCGGCGGATGCCGCCCTGGCCATCGACGTCCTGCGCCGCGTCTCGGCCAATCTTGGCAAGCTGGCCCTGGCCGACGCCGGGGAGGAGGCCGGCTGAACCGCCCGCTCCGCGGGGCCTGGTGGCCGGCGCCTTCCCATACCCTTTCCGGAAGGGGTGTGAATCCGCTCGCAGAACAAATCCGCCTCGCAGAACAAAGGCATGGAGTTTCGTGCGTTTCAGATTGAACGGACGAAACGCTAGTGGCTCGTCACAGTGATTTTGATGGATGGAGCGGCTCAGGCTTAGCCAGGGTGGGTAGGCACTCGGGCTCGACGAGCAGGGCAATGCTCCGGGGAGCCCCGGGGGTCCGCCGGATCAGCCCGGCGCGTTCGAGCGACAGGACCATCTGATGGACGGAGGGCGGCGTGACCCGGAAATGACGCTGCATGTCGGCTTCGGCGGGGGGACGCCCGTGGATGCAGGTGTAGGCGTGGATGAAGGCCAGATATTGTCCCTGCTTTGGCGTGAAATGTTTCTCTGAGGCGGGTTGAGACATCGCCATTCTCTCACGGTGGCCGGTGCTTTTCACAAAGGAGAGCACCGATGACGATACGCTACCGTGTGGAGTTGCGCGAGGACGAGCGCCAGCACCTGCTGGCTCTGATCCGCGGCGGTGAGCACAAGGTCCGCAAGCTCAAGCGGGCGCAGATCCTCCTGGCCGCCGATGACGGCATCCGCGACGAGACCATCGCGGCCACCGTGTCGGTGAGCCTGGCCACGGTCTACCGGACCCGGCGCCGCTTTGTCGAAGGCAATCTGGACGCCGCGCTGAACGAGGCGCCCCGGCCGGGAGCCGCACGCAAGCTCACCGCCAAGGACGAGGCTTTGCTGGTGGCGACGGCCTGCTCCACGCCACCGGAGGGCCGCTGCCGCTGGACCCTGAAGCTGCTGGCCGGTGCCGTGGTCCAACTGACCGGGCATGACACGGTGTCCCATGAAACCGTCCGCCGTCGGCTGGCTGAAAATGACCTGAAGCCCTGGCGCCAGGACATGTGGTGCATTCCCCAGGTCGATCCGGCGTTCGTGGCGCGCATGGAGGATGTGCTGGACCTCTATGCCGAGGCTCCGGACCCCAGGCGGCCGGTGGTGTGCTTCGATGAGAGCCCGACCCAACTCATCGGCGAAACGCGCCAGCCGGTTCCGGCCGAACCGGGCCAACCGGCCCGCTATGATTACGAGTACCGGCGCAACGGCACGGTCAACCTGTTTGTCTTTCTCGACGTGCACCAACCCTGGCGCGCCGTGAAGGTCACCGATCAGCGGACGTCGCGCGACTTTGCCGAGTGCATGCGCGATCTGGTCGACACCCATTATCCCGGCGCCGAACGCATCCGGGTCGTGCTGGACAATTTGTCAACGCATTCCATGGCCGCCTTGTACGAGGCGTTTCCCGCCGCCGAGGCCCGGCGCGTGGCCCGGCGCCTGGAATTCCACTACACCCCCAAGCACGCCAGTTGGCTGAACATGGTGGAGATCGAAATCGGCGTGTTGCGCAGCCAATGTCTGGACCGCCGGATCGGCGACCGCGCGACCCTGGAGCGCGAAATCGCCGCGTGGCAGTGCCAGCGCAATCAGGCGGGCGCCCGCATCCGCTGGATGTTCACGACCGACCGCGCTCGCCACAAGCTGCGCCATGCCTATCCCATGCCCCAGGCTCACAACGCCCAAGCCCAAGTTACCTGAACCCATCAAAACCACTGTGACGAGCCACTAG
>JAEZHQ010000449.1 GCA_023416455.1 Pseudomonadota bacterium
GCTGCGCATGCACCGCCTGCGCATCGCCGGGCGGACGGCGGCCGTGCATTACGGCCTCGGCGACGGGCGGCGCGCCTATTATTACCTGGGCGGATTCGATCCGGCGCGGGCGCCGCTCGGCCCCGGCCTGCTGGCGGTCGGCGCGGCGATCGGCCGGGCCGCCGCCGAGGGAGCGGCCGAGTTCCACTTCCTGCGCGGGCGCGAGCCCTACAAGTACCGGTGGGGGGCGGTCGACATGCCGACCGCGACGCGCCGCTTCCGGTTGTCGGGGGACCGGTCGTGACCGGCCCCGCCGCCTCCCCTTCCGCGGGCCGGCCGCTCGGCCTGCGCTGGACCATCGGCGACGTCAGCCCGCCCGGGTTCGAGGCGCTGCGGCTGTCGGTGTGGGGCGCCTGGCGGCTGTTCGGGCCGGCGGCGCGCTACGCCGTCGTCGTCAACGGCCTGTCCCCGGAGGCGGCGCGCGCGCGCGCCGGCGCCGTGCCGGACGCCGTGGAATGGCGCCCGGCCGGCGGGCTGCCGGAGATCCTGCGCGCCCACCTCGACGCCGGCATGGCCGAAGGGGTGGCGTGGAAGTTCGCTCCCCTGCGCTGCTTCCCCGACCGCTACGAGCTGGCGCTCGACAACGACTGCATCCTCTGGGGCCGTCCCGCGGCCCTGGACGCCTGGCTCGACGAGGGGGAGCCGCGCTGCCTCGTCGCCGCCGACGTCACGCCGGCCTTCGGCGCCTTCGCCGGGCTGACGCGGGCGGAGCCGCGCAACACCGGCATCCGCGGCCTGCCCCCCGGCCACGACCTTGCCGCGGCGCTGCGGGCGGTGCTGGAACGCCATCCGGTGCCGCTGCGCTCGGAGCTGGACGAGCAGGGGCTCCAGGTGGTAGCGCTCGACCAGGGCCGGCCGGCCCATGTGGTTCCGGTGGCCGAGGTGACCATCTGCTCCCCCTTCTGGCCCCATGTGGCGGAGCTGGGGCGGTCGGGCGCGCATTTCGTCGGGCTGAACGCCCGCGACCTGCCCTGGACCTACTACGACCGCCCGGCGACCGCCTGCGTGCTGGAGAACTGGCGGCGCCACCGCCCCGCCCTTTACCGCCGCGTCGGCCTCGATCCCGAACCGGAGTTCGACGGCGGCCGGCCGGGCGCGGGCGGTGGCTGAGTCCCGCCCGCCGGATCCGCCCGAACTCGGCCGGGCGACCCTGGCCGTGCCCATGGTCATCCGGGCCTGCGTCGAGGCCGACCTGCCGGCGTTGGAGTGGATGGGCCTCTTCGCGTCCCACCGCGCGGTGATCCACGACGCCTTCGCGGCGCAGCGGCGGGGCGACGGGCTGATGCTGCTGGCCGTCGCCGGTGGCTTTCCGGTGGGGCAGGTGTGGATCGACCTCGCCGGCGGGCGGGCCGGCGGCGCCGCGCGGCTGTGGGCGGTGCGGACCTTCCCGCCGCTCCAGGGGGTCGGCATCGGCCGGCACCTCATGGCCGCCGCGGAGCGCACCCTGCGGGACCGCGGCTTCGCCCGCGCCGAGCTTGGGGTGGAGCGGGCCAACGCCGGGGTGCGGCGCTTCTACGAACGGCTCGGCTGGCGCGCCGCCGGCCGGCTGCACGAGACCGTGCGCATCGCAGCGGCCGACGGGCGGCTGGTCGAGGCGCCCTTCGACGGCTGGCGGATGGCCAAGCGTCTCACCGACGGCCCCGCCCCCGTCCCGGGGCGTGGCCGTCGATGAACTCCGGCGGCTTGCGGGCGACCCAGCGCAGGAAGGCGGCGATGTCGGGATGGGCGCGCAGGCTCTCCGGCGTGTGATAGCGGTCGCGCAGCTCCGCCTCGCTCAGCACGGCGTGGATCTTGGCGTGGCAGATGCGGTGGAGGGTCACCGTCTCCCGCCCGCCGCAGGCGCGCGGGACGAGGTGGTGCTCGTTCAGGCTCGGCCCCGGCACCAGCGGCCGGCCGCAGAGCGGGCAGGGCGGATGGAAGGGTGGCGGCGGTGGCATGGCGTCTTCATTGGGCGGACAGGGTGACGCAGGCCGTGGCCAAGGCGGCCGCGACGCGGGTGAGCAGGTCGTCGGGGCGGAAGGGCTTCTGGATGATGGCCAGCCCGTCCCAGGCCGCCGCCTCCGGCATCTCGGCGTAGCCGGTGACCATCAGCGCCGGCAGGCCGGGATGTCCGGCGTGCACCCGGCGCATCAGCTCCAGCCCGGTCATGCCGGGCATGGCGTAGTCGGTCAGCAGGAGGTCGATGCCCGGCTCGCGTTCCAGCACCTCCAGCGCCTCCGCCCCGCCGTCGGCCTCCATGACCCGGTAACCCGCCTGCTCCAGGATCGTCGCGGTGGTCATGCGGACCAGCGCCTCGTCCTCGGCCACCAGGATGGTGGCCGGGCGGGCGGGGCGGGGCGGCGGCGCCTCCCGCTGCTCCACCGCCGTGTCCGCCGCCCCGGCGCGCGGCAGGTGGAGGGTCACGGTGGTGCCGGCGCCGAGCCGGGTGTCGAGCGTCGCCATGCCGCCGGACTGGGCGGCCAGCCCATGCACCATGGACAGGCCGAGCCCGGTGCCGTGGCCGATCCCCTTGGTGGTGAAGAAGGGCTCGAAGGCGCGGGCGGCGACCTCGTCGGTCATGCCGCTGCCGGTGTCGGCGACGGCGATGCACACGCTGTCGCCCGGCGCCAGCCCGGCCGGCCGGCCGGCGGCGCCGTCCGGGCTGTTGGCGCTGCGGATGGTCAGCGTGCCGCCGCCGGGCATGGCGTCGCGCGCGTTGATGGCGAGGTTGAGGAGGGCCATCTCCAGCTGGTTGGGGTCCACCCGGGCGGCCCACAGGCCGGGCTCCGTCCCGGTCACGATGCGGATCGTGCCGCCCAGCGTCCGTTCCAGCAGCCCCCCCATGCCCCGGATCAGCGCGCCGACGTCCACCGCCTTCGGCTCCAGCCGCTGGCGGCGCGAGAAGGCCAGCAGATGCTGGGTCAGCGTGGCGCCACGGTCCACCGCCCGGGTCGCCATGCTGAGCGCCGCGGCGGACCGGCCGCTCCCCTCCGCCTCGATCAGGTAGAGGGCGGAGCCGATCGCCTGGAGCAGGTTGTTGAAGTCGTGCGCGATGCCGCCGGTCAACTGGCCGATGGCCTCCATCTTGCGGGCCTGGTGCAGCGTCTCCTCGGCGTGGCGCAGCGCCTCCTGGGTGCGCTCGCGTTCGCTGACGTCGCGGGCGATGTGGAAGGCGCCGATGCGCCGGCCGCTGGAATCGACAATGGCGTCGAAGACCATTTCGAAGCGCTGGCGCCGCAGGGCCGGGTCGCCCAGCTCATCGACCACGGTGAAGCGCTCGCCGGCCAGCGCGCGGCCCCAGGATCCCACCGCCGCCGCCTGCGCCTCGGGCAGCCCCGCCAGCATGTCGGGAAGGGAGCCGCCGATCTCGGGGCGGCGGCCGAACAGCGTCTCGACGGCCCGCTGGTAGGCGTTGTTGAACAGGATGAAGCGCAGCTCCTGGTCCATGGCCACGATCAGGTCGGTCGAGCCTTCGATGATGGCGGCGAACAGGCGGCGGTCGGCGGCGTGGCGGTCGACCACCTCGCCCAGCTGCTCCTCATGGGCGCGGCGGCGTTCGCTGACGTCCTCCAGGATGCCGACGGCGCGGGCCGCCTTGGGATCGGGGTCGGCCAGGAAGGCGCCGCGCATGGCCAGCCAGCGCACCCGCCCGTCGGGCGAGCCGACCGGGAACTCGATCTCGAACTCGCCGGCCGCCGGCCCCTGGCGGTGAAGGGCGGTGCGGATGCGGTCGCGGTGCTCGGCGGCGACGTTGCGGATCCACGCCTCCAGGGACGCCCCTCCGGCGGCCGGCACGCCGAGCAGCGCCGCGCTGCGCCCCCAGCCCTGGAAGTGGCCGCCGCGCGGGTCGAAGCGCCAAGTGCCGAGCCCGACCGCCAGCATGACCAGCCGCTTCTGGGCCTCGCTGTCGCGCAGGCGCCGGGCGGTGCGGCCGAGGGCGCCGGCCACCGCGTTCACCTCGCGCACCAGCGTACGCTCGACGAAGTGGGCGGCGAGGGCGTCGCCCGGAGCGTCGTCCGCCCCCAGCGCCAGCGCGGAGTCGGCAAGAGCGGCCACCGGGCCGGCGATGCGCCGGCCGACCGCCAGGGTCGCCAGCACGCTGAGGGCCAGCAGGATGCCGCCGCCGGCGAGCGCCAGGGCGACCGACTGGCGCACGGGCTGGTCGATGACCGCCTGCGGCACGCCGACGGTGACCGTCCAGCCGGTCAGCCCGGAGCGGACGAAGGCGTTGAAGTAGGCGGTGCCGTCGGGCGCGGTGAAGGGAAAGCTGCCGGAGGGCGCCGCCGCCTGCCGCACGGCGTCGGCCGGGGCCGGCGTGCCGGTGACGGACTCCGCCGCCATGGAGCGCGTGATGGTGATGCCCCTGCGGTCCCACAGGCTGGCCACCCACCCCTCCGGCAGCCCCTGGCTCTCCAGGACGCTGCCGAGGACGGTGGCCGGCATGCTCATGGCCAGCACCAGCCGCGTCGGCCGGTCGCGCGTCGTCTTCCGCTCCACCGGCCGCTCCACCGGGACCGCGACGGCGATCTGCGGCTGGCCGCTCACCGCGCCGGAGAACACCTCCGAGATCTGGAGCCGGCCGGTTTCCGCAACCCGGCGGACCAGGTCGTGCACCGCGGCGCGCGGCAGCGGGTCGCCGAAGGGGCGGCGGGTGTTGACCAGCTGCTGGCCATCGGCGTCGCACAGCACGATGTGGTTGCCGTCGCGCTGGATGTTCTGGTGGCGCAGCACCGCGCCGGCCTGCCGGTGGAAGGCGGCGAGATCGCCGGTCTCCAGATGGTGGGAGCTGGTCAGGGCCTGAAGGGCCACCGCCACGGCGGTCAGTTCGCGGTCGACGGCGACGGCCAGCGTCCGGGTGAGATCCTGGCCGGACTGCCGGATCGCGGCGCTCTGGGTCTGCGCCATGCGCAGCACCATCCAGCCGGCGAAGACCAGGACGGGCAGCAGGGCGGCGACCACCAGCAGCACGAGGCCGGCGCGCAGCGGCAACCCTCCGGCCGCCGCCCGGCCGGGAGGGGGGCGGTCCGCAGTCCCGGCCCGCCTGTCGGCGGCCCGCTCCCCTGAGTGCACGCGCACCCGTCCCCCCGTCGTGGCTGTGCCCCCGCGACGGGAAGCGCCGAGCAACCCGCCCGGACAAGTGATAGCCCGATCGGGTGGGGATGGCCATACGGGAACCGGGCGCCGAAGCGGCTGTTGGCGAAAAATCAGGGTGGCGAACGACCGGGAGTCACCCGGACCGGGAGGGCGCGCGGTCGCGCCGCCGGGACCAGCATGGAGGAATCACCATGGCCAACCCATCCAGCGGGCGCCGCGGCGCCGAGCGGCCGGATGCCGGCGGCAAGCCGTCCGATGAGCGCAACGGCCCGGCGGGCACGGTCCCGTCGGACCGGGCCGCCGTCAAGCGGAAGGACGAGGCCGACTGCACCGAGGTGGGGCAGGCGGCGGGCGCGCCGGGCGGGCGTGGCGGCACCACGCCCTACGGCGGGATCGAGCGCGTGACGCCCAGGACCGGGCGCTGAGGCCGGTGCCTCAGGGGAGCGGCTTGCCGGCCATCAGCTCGACGAAGCGGTCGAACAGATAATGGCTGTCCTGGGGGCCGGGCGAGGCCTCCGGGTGGTACTGCACCGAAAAGACCGGCTTGCCCTTCAGGCGGATGCCCTCGTTGGTGCCGTCGAACAGGCTGACATGGGTCACTTCGGCGTCGGCCGGCAGGGTCTCCTCCATCACCACGAAGCCGTGGTTCTGGCTGGTGATCTCGACGCGGCCGGTGGCGAGGTCCTTCACCGGGTGGTTGGCGCCGCGGTGGCCGAGCGGCATCTTCCGGGTCTTGGCGCCCAGCGCCAGCGCCAGCATCTGGTGGCCGAGGCAGATGCCGAACAGCGGCAGCCCCCGGTCGACCAGGCCGCGGATGGTCGGCACCGCGTAGGCGCCGGTGGCGGCGGGATCGCCGGGGCCGTTCGACAGGAAGACGCCGTCCGGCTTGTGGCGCATCACGTCCTCGACCGTGGCGGTGGCCGGCACCACCGTGACCTTGCAGCCCGCCGCCGCCAGGCAGCGCAGGATGTTGCGCTTGGCGCCGAAATCCAGCGCCACGACGTGGAAGCGCGGCGCCTCCTGCCGGCCGTAGCCCTGGCCGATGCTCCAGGCGGCCTCGTCCCAGCTGTAGGTCTGGCGGCAGGACACCTCCCCGGCGAGATCCATGCCTTCCAGCCCCGGCCAGCCCCGGGCCTTGGCGACCAGCGCGTCGAGGTCGAAGTCCCCGTCGGGGGCGTGGGCGACGACGCCGTTGGGCGCGCCCAGGTCGCGGATGCGGCGGGTCAGCCGGCGGGTGTCGATGCCGGCCAGCCCGACGAGGCCGTTGCTCTTCAGCCAGTCGTCCAGATGGCGGGTGGCGCGCCAGTTGGAGGGATCGGTGATGTCGGCGCGCAGGACCAGCCCGCGCGCCACCGGGGTCACCGTCTCGATGTCCTCGGGGTTGGCGCCGACGTTGCCCACGTGGGGGAAGGTGAAGGTGATGATCTGGCCGGCGTAGCTGGGGTCGGTCAGGATCTCCTGATAGCCGGTCATCGAGGTGTTGAAGCACACCTCGCCCACCGAATCCCCCACCGCACCGATGCCTCGGCCCTTGAAGACGGTGCCGTCGGCCAGAACCAGGACACCGGTGTAAGCGCCGGCCGCGTCCGCCGGGAGAGTCGATTGAGCCATCATCCAGACCTTAACAAGAGCCGCCGCCGGCTGCATATAGATGGATGCGGAACGGCGACGGCCCTTCTCGTCCCGCATGGCGCACGCGGCTCCGCCGGTCCTCCCCGCTGCGTCCGGGCGAGCGGACGGCACCGGGACGGTCGGTGGGGACGTGTGGGCCGGGACACCGTATATGCCGATTGATGATGCGATTTCCAGGGGCCAGTTTGCATGGTCGGCGTGCCCGGCCGGCGGGGCGCGGATCGCCCGGGGCCGGAATGCGATGGTAATCGGCGGGGATTTTAGGAATATTGCCTGTGCCGTCGGGGTTGCCCGACCGCAGCGCCATCCGGGCCGCATGGCCGAAGCGGACGGCGCTGATCCTGAGACAGAGGAAGACGCATGCTGCGCACGCGGCTGAACGACGCCTTGAAACAGGCGATGCTGGCCAAGAACCAGCGCGCGGTGTCCACCGTGCGCCTCATCCTGGCCGCGCTGAAGGACCGGGATATCGCAGCGCGCTCGCGCGGTGTCACCGACGGCATCGAGGAGGCGGAGATCCTCTCGATGTTGCAGACCATGATCAAGCAGCGCAACGAGTCGATCGGCCTCTACGAGCAGGGCGGCCGGCTCGAGCTGGCCGAGCAGGAGCGCGAGGAGATCGCCGTCATCGAAGGCTTCCTGCCCCGCCAGATGAGCGAGGAGGAGGTGCGGGCGGCCGTCCAGGAGGCGGTTGCGGACACCGGCGCCTCCTGCATCAAGGACATGGGCAAGGTCATGGCCGAGCTGAAGGCCCGCCACGCCGGCCGCATGGACTTCGCCAAGGCCGGCGGGGTGGTCAAGCAGCGGCTGTCGGGCGGCTGATCCGGCGATGCGGCGGCCGGCCGCGCCGAGTCGGGCCGTCCCTGGCCGGGCCGTCCCTGGCAGCCCCATCCCGGGCGGAGCCATTGGTACGGCCGGCGGCGTTCTGCTATAGGCTTCCGCCCAACCCGCACCGGTGACGCCCGCCCATGGCCTTTCCCCCCCAATTCCTGGAGGAGCTGCGCAACCGGCTGGCGCTGTCCGACGTGGTGGGCCGGCGCATGCGCCTGCTCCGCGCCGGGCGCGAGTACAAGGCGCCGTGCCCGTTCCACCACGAGAAGACCCCCTCCTTCTACGTCAACGACCAGAAGGGCTTCTTCCACTGCTTCGGCTGTGGGGCGCACGGCGACATCATCGGCTTCGTGATGCGCCACGACAACCTCGCCTTTCCGGAGGCGGTGGAGGCCCTCGCCGGCGAAGCCGGGCTGCCGGTCCCGCGCGCCACCGAGGAGGACCGGCAGCGCTATGAGCGCCGCAAGACCCTCCACGATCTGGTCGAGCAGGCCGCCCGCTGGTTCGAGCAGCAGCTCCGCGCGCCGGCCGGGCGGTCGGCGCTGGAGTATCTCCAGCGCCGCGGCCTCGACGCGGAAACCGTGGCGCGCTTCCGCCTGGGCTACGCGCCGGGCGATTCCGGCGCGCTGCGCCACCATCTCCTGGCCCAGGGCTTCGCCGAGGAGGACATGGTCACCGCCGGCCTGCTGAAGCGGCCGGAGGACGGGCGCGCGCCCTACGCCTTCTTCCGCAACCGGGTCATCTTCCCGGTGACCGACCGGCGGGGGCGGGTGGTCGCCTTCGGCGGCCGCATCCTGGAGGGCGACGGACCCAAGTACGTCAACACCGCCGACACGCCTCTCTTCCACAAGGGCACGCTGCTCTATGGCCTGTCGCGGGCCCGGCAGGCGGCGGCGGACGGCCAGCCGGTGGTGGTGGCCGAGGGCTACATGGACGTCATCGCGCTGGTCCGCGCCGGCTTCGCGGGGGCGGTGGCGCCGTTGGGCACCGCCCTCACCGAGACCCAGATCCAGGAGCTGTGGAAGCTGATCCCGGCGGCGGAGAAGGTGCCCTTCCTCTGCTTCGACGGCGACGGCGCCGGCCGCCGCGCCGCCTGGCGGGCGGTGGAACGCATCCTGCCGCACATCGGCCCCGGCCAGTCGGCCCGTGTCGCCTTCCTGCCCGAGGGGGAGGATCCCGACAGTCTCATCCGCGTCCACGGAGCCCGCGCCATGCAGGCGGTGCTGGACGACGCCATCGCGCTGTCCGAGGCGGTCTGGCGCATGGAGACGGAGGGCCGGCCGGCCGGCACGCCGGAGGCCAAGGCGGCGGTCAAGGCGGCGCTGGAGGCGCGGGTTGCGCAGATCAACGACCGCGACGTCCAGTCCTTCTACCGCACCGAGATGCGCCGGCGCGTCGACGAAGCCTTCGCCCCGCCGCCGCGCCAGCGGAACTGGCAGCCCGGCCCCTGGCAGCCGGGCCAGCGCCCGGGCCAGCCGCCGCGCCGCCACACGCCGGGAATGCCGGGGCTGCGCACGGCGGCGCCGCCGGGCCACCGGCGCGGCAACCCCGGCCGGCTGCCGCAGGTCCGGGAAAGCGTGCTTCTGGCGGTTCTGATCAACCATCCCGAGCTTTTTCCCGAGCTTGGGGAGTCGCTCGGGCTGCTCGCCTTCGCGCCGGGTCCGCTGGAGGAATTGCGCCGGGCGGTCATCGAAACGCTGGGCGGCGACGCGGAACGCGACTCGGGACTTGACGCCGCCACGCTTTGTCGCCACTTGTCTCTCGCCGGCTTTGATACCATTGTCGGCTCTCTGCTCAGCGAGTCGACCTATGTCCATGCGGGCTTCGCCCGACCCGACGCGCCTGCCGGAGAGGCGAGGAAGGGTTGGTGGCCGACATGGCGGCACCTGCATCACAGGCAGGTGATGGCCGAACTCAGGGAGGCGGAGACGGCTTTGGCGCGTGACAACAGCGAAGCCAACTTCGCGCGGGTCGTGGCCCTTCAACAGGAGGTCATCAGGTCCGGAATGGGTGTGACGGATGACGAGGACCTCGACGATGGCTGGCTGTCGTGACGGCCGGGCGCCGGCCGGAAGGGTGGGTTTGGCTTTGGTCCAGGGCGTTGAACAATCGGGTTAGCGGGGGCGGAACGCACGCGGGGGGCCGCTGCGCTGCGCACCACTTGTCTTTTCTTATGGGGTAATGCGGGGGCATCGATCGCATGGCCACGAAAGCTGCGAACAGCGTTGAAGTTTCCGAAGCCCGGGATGAATCCGGTGACGGTCCGCTCATGGACGGCATGGGACTGGCCGTCAAGAAGATGATCGCGCGGGGCAAGGAGCGTGGCTACGTCACCTACGACGAGCTGAACGCGGCCCTGCCCCAGGACACCTCGTCGTCCGAGCAGATCGAAGACACGATGGCCATGCTCTCGGAGATGGGCATCAACATCGTCGAATCGGAGGAGCCGGATTCGGAAGGCAGCGCCGCCGCCGAGGGCGAGGGCGAAGGGCGTTCGGCCGGCAATCTGGACGACGACGACATCGGCCGCACCGACGACCCGGTCCGCATGTACCTGCGCGAGATGGGCTCGGTCGAGCTGCTGTCCCGCGAGGGCGAGATCGCGATCGCCAAGCGCATCGAGGCCGGCCGCGAGATGATGATCGGGGCGATCTGCGAATCGCCGCTGACCATCCGCGCCATCCTGGAGTGGCACGACGCCCTCATGGAAGGCAAGATGCTGCTCCGCGACATCATCGACCTGGACGCCACCTACGGCGGCGGCCCGGACGGCGAGATGCCGGAGGGGCTGGCCCAGGCGGTCGAGGCGCCGCCCCAGGACGAGCCCGAGGACGAGGCGTCGGCCCGCCCCGAGGGCGAAGGCGAGGAGGACGGCGACGAGGACGGCGAGAACAGCCTGTCGCTGTCGGCCATGGAAGCCGCGCTGAAGCCCCAGGTCATCGAGACCTTCGAGAAGATCAAGGCGACCTACGACAAGCTGCACAAGCTGCACGAGGCCCGCATCGCCGCCATGCAGCGCGGCGAGGACGTGGCCAAGCAGTCGGACAAGAAGTACGAGAAGCTCAAGACCGAGATGGTCGAGCTGATGAACACCGTCCGCCTGAACAACCAGCGCATCGAGCAGCTGGTCGAGCAGCTCTACGCCCTGAACCGCAAGCTGACCGGCTACGAGGGCCGGCTGCTGCGCATGGCGACCGAGTGCCGGGTGAAGCGCGAGGACTTCCTCAACCAGTATTTCGGCCACGAGCTGGACCCCAACTGGATCGAGCGCGTGCGCGGCCTGAACCCCAAGACCTGGGGCAAGTACGTCGAGAAGTACGAGGGCGACATCCGCAAGGGCCGCGAGAACGTCTCGTCGATCTCCGACGAGGCCAAGCTGCCGATCGCCGAGTTCCGCCGCATCGTCTCCACCGTCCAGAAGGGCGAGAAGGAGGCCAGCCGCGCCAAGAAGGAGATGGTGGAGGCCAACCTGCGCCTCGTCATCTCCATCGCGAAGAAGTACACGAACCGCGGCCTGCAATTCCTGGACCTGATCCAGGAGGGCAACATCGGCCTGATGAAGGCGGTGGACAAGTTCGAGTACCGGCGCGGCTACAAGTTCTCGACCTACGCGACCTGGTGGATCCGCCAGGCGATCACCCGCTCCATCGCGGACCAAGCGCGGACCATCCGCATTCCGGTCCACATGATCGAGACGATCAACAAGCTGGTCCGCACCAGCCGCCAGATGCTGCACGAGATCGGCCGCGAGCCGACCCCGGAGGAGCTGGCCGAGCGGCTGATGATGCCGCTGGAGAAGGTGCGCAAGGTCCTGAAGATCGCCAAGGAGCCGATCTCCCTTGAGACGCCGATCGGCGACGAGGAGGATTCGCACCTCGGCGACTTCATCGAGGACAAGAACGCCGTGCTGCCGCTCGACGCCGCCATCCAGGCGAACCTGCGCGAGACGACGACCCGCGTTCTGGCCTCGCTGACCCCGCGCGAGGAGCGCGTGCTGCGCATGCGCTTCGGCATCGGCATGAACACCGATCACACGCTGGAGGAGGTCGGCCAGCAGTTCAACGTGACCCGCGAGCGCATCCGCCAGATCGAGGCCAAGGCCCTGCGCAAGCTGAAGCACCCCTCGCGGTCGCGCAAGCTGCGCAGCTTCCTCGACACCTGATGAGGCGGCGGACCCGCGGGTCCGCTCCGCCATCCGCGCCGGAAACGGGGGCCTTCGGGCCCCCGTTTCCGTTGGACCTCACACCGGGCACGCCGGGGCTGCCGAAAGGGTTGCGCGCGACCCCGATCTGAAGCACATTCGGCGCCGCGGTTGAGGGCCTGTAGTTCAGCGGTTAGAACGCGCCGCTCATAACGGTGTTGTCGTCGGTTCGAATCCGGCCGGGCCCACCATCTTTTCAAGGGGTTAGCTGGTATCGCGTCCTTCTGGAACAGCGCCTAAGTGCAGCGCTTTGCCGGAGATGGGATAGAAGGGGCGTTTGCCGGCGGTAGAATCGGTTGGTGAGGGGGGTGTTCCATCGATACGATCGAGGGAACATGAAGCCCGCCCCCTTGTTCGACACGGAAGATTGGGATCGTGTCCCGCGTCGTGGTGTAGGGGCCAGGGTGCCTTCGTGGTCTCCGGCTTGTCTGGCCGGGATTGTCAGGCGGCCACGGCGGGCAGGCAGCGTTGGGGCACGACCTTCGATCTTCGATCAAGCGCTGGGAAACCATCGTCATCAACCTCGAACGCAACCGGCCCATCGATCGGCTGCCCGATCGCCACGGCGGGCACCGGACAGCGACGCCTCGCCCGGGACTGCGCACGTCCGCAGCGGCAGGCTGTGCGCGTTGCACCATCCGTAGAGGCGACATGAAGGTGGACGCCCTCACGCCCTTGGGCGGCGTGGCTGGCGGTGGCCGAGGGCCGGGGAGGTCGATGCGGCCGAACGGGCTGTCGCCGCGGCCCTGATCGCCGGAGCGCCGAAGGTGACGCAAACCGTCGAGGTGGCGCGGGCATTTCGGGGCATCGCGCGCGCCAACAGGGGGACGTCTTGGACGGTTGGCTCGCGGCCGCTGGCGAGAGGCCGCCCTGGCCGCTTCGCCGCGGGCATCAAGTGCGTACTGGTGGCAGTGGCGCTGTCGTTGCCCTGGGGTACCGGGCCGGTGGAGGGGCATCAGCAAGCTGAAAATGACGACGCGCATGGTGAAGGGTCCCGGCGGCTTCGAATTGGCGCGCCACCCCATTCCCGAAGCTGCCCGGGCGGCGGCGCTCCCTCCATGCCACGGTGCCGGGAATGCGGATGGACCAGTGTTCGAACGGCGCTGACGGGAACCCCCTTCAGTGAGTCAGCGGTTCCGCTCGCCAGT
>JAEZHQ010000492.1 GCA_023416455.1 Pseudomonadota bacterium
TTGCAGGACCGTCTCGCCGCGCGGAGCCCCGACGGCTTCGCCGGATCGCTGGAGATCGAGGCGGATCCGGCGCTGCCGGCCGGCGCGCTCGACGCCTCCTGGGAGCACGGCGGCGTGACCTTCGACCCCGGCGCGCTGGAGCGGGCGGTGGCGGCGCTGGCCGACCGCTCGCTCGCCGCGCTGGCCGGCGAGGCGGGGTCCCCGGCCGTCGCCACGGACCCGGCCGCCGCCAACCCGCCCGTCATCACGACCATGGATTGAGAACGATCATGCCGCCACTGAACCTGGACGTCCTGGAAGACGATCCCAAGCCGTCCGATCCCAAGCCGTCCGACCCCAGGCCGGCGGAGCGCGACGCCGCCGAGCCGATGAGCGCCATCTACA
This sequence comes from Pseudomonadota bacterium, assembly GCA_023416455.1. Lineage (GTDB taxonomy): Bacteria > Pseudomonadota > Alphaproteobacteria > Azospirillales > Azospirillaceae > Azospirillum. The sequence goes on from JAEZHQ010000492.1 coordinate 385, forward strand.
ACGTGCCGGTCGATGTCCAGGTCGTGCTCGGCCGCACCAGCATGCCGGTGGCCCAGCTGCTGAAGCTCGGCCGCGGCGCGGTGGTCGAGCTGGAGCGCAAGGTGGACGAGCCGGTCGAGGTGCTGGTCAACCACCGCCTGGTCGCCCGCGGCGAGGTGGTGATCGTGGAGGACCAGCGCCTGGGGGTGACCCTGACGGAGATCGTGCGCACCGACCTGGGCATCGATTGAGCGGGGGGCGGGGCATGTCCCGGGCATGGGGTGCCGGCCTCCTCCTGGCCGCCGCGCTGGCCGCGCTTCCCGCGGCGGCGCTGGCGGCCGACCTCGATCTCGGCGCGCTGGAGGCGGCGCTGGGCGAGGGGACGTCTCTGTCCGGGAGGATCATCCAGGGCATCGTCCTCCTCACCGTGCTGAGCGTGGCGCCGGGGCTGCTGATCATGGCGACCTCCTTCACCCGGATCGTGGTGGTGCTGTCGCTGCTGCGCTCCGCGCTCGGCCTGCAACAGGCGCCGCCGAACATGGTGCTGATCAGCCTCGCCATGTTCCTCACCTTCCACATCATGGGGCCGACCTTCGATGCCGCCTGGCGGGACGGCCTCCAGCCGCTGCTGAACGAGCAGGTGACCCACGAGCAGGCGCTGGAACGGATGGTCGAGCCCTTCCGGGCCTTCATGTCCGGCCAGGTGCGTGAACGCGACCTGGCCGCCTTCGCCGCCTTCTCCGGGCGGCCGGAGGCGGAGCGGCCGGCGACCGCCGCCGAGGCCGACCTGCGCATCCTGGTCCCGGCCTTCCTGCTGTCGGAGCTGCGGCGCGCCTTCGAGATCGGCTTCCTGCTGTTCCTGCCCTTCCTGGTCATCGACATGGTGGTGGCCGCCGTGCTGATGGCCATGGGCATGATGATGCTGCCGCCGGTGATGATCGCGCTTCCCTTCAAGATCATCTTCTTCGTGCTGACGGACGGCTGGTTCCTGGTCGCCGGCAGCCTGATCCGCTCCTACGGGGGGGGCTGAGGCATGGCCGTCCCGCCGTCCCCGCTTCCGCCGCCGCTTCCGCCGCCAGGCGGCAGCGTCGCCGACAGCCTCCTCGACTTCGCCCGGCGCCGCGGCGTTCCCGTGAGCGAGGAGAGCGCGGTCGCCGACCTGCTGGCGGCCATCGATCCCCAGCCGCTGCTGCCGCAGCCGCTGGTCCTGGTCGCCGGGGCCGTCCTGGCGATCGCCTTCCGCTACGACCGCATGATGGCCGAGCCGGCCGCCGCCGAGGCGCCCTTCGCCGACCGATCCTTTTGAGGTGCCAGCATGGGTATGCCGACCAAGATCCGCGACAACTACAAGAGCCTCAGCGGCGCCGAGAAGACGGCGATCATCTTCCTGGCGCTCGGCGAGGAGCGCGGCTCGCGCCTGATGGAGCGGCTGGACGAGGACGAGATCCGCGTGGTCAGCCGGGCCATGGCCAGCCTCGGCAACGTCACCTCGAACCTGGTGGAGGCCCTGCTGCGCGCCTTCACCGAGCGCTTCGCCAACACCGGCTCGGTCACCGGCTCCTACGACAGCACGGAGCGCATGCTGAGCCGCTTCCTGCCGGGCGAGCGCGTCTCCGAGATCATGGGCGAGATCCGCGGCCCGGCCGGCCGCACCATGTGGGAGAAGATGTCGAACGTCAACGAGGGGGTGCTGGCCACCTATCTGGCGGGCGAGTATCCGCAGACCTCGGCGGTCATACTGGCCAAGATGCGCGCCGAGCACGCCGCCAAGGTGCTGCCGCTGCTGCCGCCGCACCTGCGCATCGAGGTGATCGAGCGCATGATCCAGATCGAATCGGTGCAGCGCGAGGTGCTCCTCGACATCGAATCCATCCTGCACAACGAGTTCATGGCCAACTACGCGCGCACCCACGGCTACGACCCGCACGAGCGGATGGCCGACATCTTCAACCGCATCGACCGCGAGACGCTGACCGACATCCTCGGCGAGCTGGAGCCCCTGCTGCCGGAATCGACCCAGCGGATCAAGCAGCTCATGTTCACCTTCGAGGATCTCATGCGGCTCGACCGCGTGTCGTTGCAGGCGGTCATCCGGCGCTGCGACACCGGTCAGCTGGCCGTTGCGCTGAAGGGCGCCGAGCCCCAGCAGCGCGACCATTTCCTGGGCGTCATGTCGGAGCGCGCCCGCCTCATCCTCCAGGACGAGATCGAGAACATGGGGCCGGTGCGCATGCGCGACGTGCACGAGGCGCAGGCCGAGATCGTGGTGATCGCCAAGGGCATGTCCGACGACGGCGCCATCGTCATCCCGCAGTCCGGCGAGTCGGACGCCGTGGTCTATTGACCGGGTCCGTGATCCGCCCGTCCGCCCGCCCGCCCTGCCGTCCGTCCGGCGGCGACGAGCGCGGGGAGGGCCGCCCCCTGCTTCCCCTTCCGCCGGCGCTGGCCTACGCCGCCCCGCAGGCGTCCGGCCATGGCGCCGCCGGCGGCCCGCCCGACGGGGAGGAGGACGGCGCCGCCCTGCTGGCG
>JAEZHQ010000502.1 GCA_023416455.1 Pseudomonadota bacterium
GCTCCCCGGTCCAGGCCAGGATCGGGAAGCCCCGGAGAACGGCTGGTCCCGGCGTTGGAGCGGCACCCGGGGACGCTTGTCCTTCGCCCGCCGGTGGAGGCAGCCACCGCCGATGGAGAACACGCTACATCAGTTCTCAGAAAAAGGGAATAATATTCAATGTAATATATTTATGAGACGCCATCTCTTGACTTGGCATCTCATGATTGTTGCTCAGTAGAAGCAGGAACTGCTGGCAAGTCCCCGGCGCCGCCCCGTTGCCCTGCCGCGCGCCGTCGCCGCGACGGCCGGCGGCACGGCCGGCGATGGCGGGGGTGATGAGACGGTGGGGCTAGCGGATGCCGCGCACGAACAGGGCGACGGCCTTGCGCACGAAGGCGGCGCGCTCCTCGCCGGTGGGCACCGGCCCCACCCCCAGCTCCATCGCGCAGTAGGCGCCGCCCTTCAGGGCGCTGAGGAACTGGATGGCGGCGAAGACGGGATCCTCGATGCGGGCGACGCCGCGGGCGGCGGCACGCTCGAAGAAGGCGACGAAGGAGGCGATGGCCGTCTCCGGCCCGGCCCGGTAGTAAAGGCGCGCCACCTCCGGGAAGCGCGCCGCCTCGCCCAGCACCGACTGGTGGGTCCGGACCGCCTCGGGCGACCAGATCAGATCCACGAAGCGCCGGCCGAGGCGGCACAGGGCGTCCTCCAGCGGCAGATCGTCGAAGGCGTCCGGGGCGAAGCGCAGCCCGCGCCGCTCGCACTCCGCCTGGATGGTGGCGACGTACAGCTCCTCCTTGGAGGGAAAGCGCGTGTAGAGCGTCGTCTTGGACACCCGCGCCCGCTGCGCGACGAGGTCCATGGAAGCCGCGGCGTAGCCCAGCTCCAGGAAGGTCTCCCTCGCCGCGGCGAGAATTCGTCCGGTCTTGGCGTCCACCTCTGCGGGGTCGGGCGCTGCGGGAGCGGAGGCTGCGGCAATTGGTTCGTCGGGCATCTGGACTAAACTGTATCGTTCACTCTTGACGACGGGCGGACCCCGATTTAGGACTCTAACAGTACGATACAGTACAGTCCAGTCCAGCGGGGAGACGGGTGATGGATCGGCGGATGGGTTCGGGCATCCTGGTGCTGGCCCTGCTGCTCGGACTGCTGGCGCTGGGCGGCTGCCGGGAAGGCAGCTCCGCCGCGGTGCCGGAGCCGCGCCCGGTGCGGGTCGCCACCGTGACGCTGGAGCCGGCCGACGACAGCGTGCGCTACCCGGCGGTCATCCGCCCGCGCGTCGAGGCCGACGTCGGCTTCCGGGTCGGCGGCAAGATGGTCGCCCGCCTCGTCGAGGTCGGGGCGCGGGTCGAACCGGGGCAGCCGCTGGCCCGCCTCGACCCGGCCGACATCCAGCTCCAGCTCAACGCCAGCCAGGCCCAGCTCGCCGCCGCCGAGGCCGAAGCCGCCAACGCGCGCGCCGACTTCGAGCGCTACGCCCGGCTGAAGCAGGGCGAATGGACCACCCGCCAGGAGTACGACCGCCGCAGGACCGCGCTGGACAAGGCCGAGGCCCGGGTGCGCGAGATCGAGGCGCAGCGGCGCGTCCTGAACAATTCGGTCCAGTACACCACCCTGGCGGCCGACGCCCCCGGCGTCGTCACCGCCGTGCTGGCGGAGCCCGGCCAGGTGGTGGCGGCGGGGCAGCCGGTCCTGCGGGTCGCCCGGCTGGGCGCGCTGGAGGCGGTCGCCAACATCCCCGAACAGCGGCTGGCCGATCTGCCGCGGCGCACGCTGGGGGTGGAGCTGTGGGCCGAGCCCGGCCTGCGCATCCCGGCCTCCCTGCGCGAGCTGTCGCCGAGCGCCGACCCCGCCACCCGCACCTATCAGGCCCGCGTCACGCTGACCGACCCGCCCCCGTGGGTGCAGCTCGGCATGACCGCGACCCTGGTCGCCCGGCTGGAGCGCGACGGCAGGGTCGCGCGGCTGCCGCTGAGCGCGCTTGCCCAGAAGGACGGAGGGCCGGCGGTGTGGGTGGTCACGGGCGAGCCGGCCGAGCGGCTGGAGCTGCGCCCGGTGGTGGTCGCCGCCTACGCCGGCGACCAGGCCATCGTCGCCGCCTACGCCGGCGACCAAGCGATCGTCGCCGCGGGCCTGCGGGAGGGCGAGCGCGTGGTCACCGCCGGCGTGCACAAGCTCGACGCCGGGCAGGCGGTGCGCGTGTGGACGGAGCCGGGACGATGAGCCGCCCCAGCCGCGGGAACCTGTCGGCCTGGGCGCTGTCGCACCGCAAGCTGGTCCTCTTCTTCATCCTGGCCAGCATGCTGGCCGGCGCCCTGGCCTACCGGACCCTGGGCCGGGCGGAGGATCCGTCCTTCACCTTCAAGGTCATGATCATCCGCACCGAGTGGCCCGGCGCCACCGCGCGCGAGGTCGAGCAGCTGGTCACCGACCGCATCGAGAATACGCTGGAGGAGGTCCCCCACTACGACGTCGCGCGCAGCTACTCCAAGCCCGGGGAATCGGTCGTCTTCCTCCAGCTGCGGGACGACACCCCGCCGCGCCGGGTGGCCGAGCTGTGGTACCAGGTGCGCAAGAAGGTCGGCGACATCCGACACACGCTTCCCGAGGGGGTGATCGGGCCTTTCTTCAACGACGAGTTCGGCGACGTCTATTCGGCCATCTACGCCTTCATGGGCGAGGACTTCACGCCGGCGCAGCGCAAGGCGGTGGCCGAGGAGGCGCGCGCCCGGCTGCTCCGCCTGCCCGACGTGGAGACGGTGGACCTCATCGCCCCCCAGGAGGAGCGGATCCACGTCGAGATCTCCAGCCAGCGGCTGGCCAGTTTCGGGCTGCCGGTGGAGGCGGTCATCCAGGCCCTCCGGCGCGAGAACGCCGTCGCCCCGGCGGGCGACGTGGACACCGGCTCGCAGCGCGTGTTCCTGCGCGTCGACCTCGGCCTCGACAGCGCCGAGGAGATCCGCGCCATCCCGCTGGAGGCCGGGGGCCGGCTGCTCACCATCGGCGACGTGGCCGAGGTCACCCGCGGCTACGCCGAGCCGAGCCGCTACACCATGCGCCACATGGGCCGCGAGGCGGTCGGGCTGGGCGTGGTCATGGCCAAGGGCGGCAACGTCCTGCGGCTGGGCGAGGCGCTGGCGGCCGAGATGGCCCGGGTCGCCGCCGGCCTGCCGGCCGGCCTGGAGGTGGCCCAGGTCGCCGACCAGCCCCGGGTGGTCGAGGAGTCCATCGACGAGTTCATGACGTCCCTGGCCGAGGCGCTGGGCATCGTCATCCTGGTCAGCCTGCTCAGCCTGGGCTGGCGCACCGGCATCGTGGTGGCGCTGGCGGTGCCGCTGGTGCTGGCCCTGACCCTGGTCGCCATGCAGGTCCTGGGCATCGACCTGCACCGCATCTCGCTGGGCGCGCTGATCATCGCGCTCGGCCTGCTGGTCGACGACGCCATCATCGCGGTGGAGATGATGGTGGTGAAGATGGAGCAGGGCTGGGACCGGCTGAAGGCCGGGGCCTACGCCTACACCTCCACCGCCTTTCCCATGCTGACCGGCACGGTGGTGACGGCGGCGGGCTTCGTTCCGGTGGGGCTCGCCCGGTCGGCCGCCGGCGAATACACCAACGCGATCTTCTGGGTGGTCGGGCTGTCGCTCCTGCTGTCCTGGGTGGTGGCGGTCATCTTCACGCCCTACCTCGGCTACAAGCTGCTGCCCCGGCCCCGGCACGGCGCGGCGGACGGCGACCACGGGCACGCCCTCTACGACACCCGCGGCTACCGCCTGCTGCGCCGCACGGTGGAAGCCTGCGTGCGGGCGCGCTGGGCCACCATCGGCGTCACCGCCGCGGCCTTCGCCGCCGCGCTGGTCGGCTTCGGCTTCGTGCAGCAGCAGTTCTTCCCCAGCGCCAGCCGGCCGGAGCTGCTGGTCGACATCCGGCTCGCCGAAGGCTCCTCCTTCGAGGCCACCGCCGCCGAGGTGCGCCGGATGGAAGCGCTGCTCGCCGCCGAGCCCGGCGTGGCGCACTGGACCGCCTACACCGGCGGCGGCTCGCCGCGTTTCTACCTGCCGCTCGACCAGCAGCTCCAGAACGCCAACTTCGCGCAGTTCGTGGTCACGACCCGCGGGCTGGAGGAGCGCGAACGGGTTCTGTCGGCGCTGGAGCGCCGGCTGGAGAGCGACTTCCCGGCGGCGCGCGTGCGCCTCAGCCGGCTGGAGAACGGGCCGCCCGTCGGCTACCCCGTGCAGTTCCGCGTGACCGGCGACGACCCCGCAACCATCCGCAGGATCGCCTACCAGGTGCGCGACCGCATGCGCGCCGACCCCGACATGGCCAACGTCCATCTCGACTGGGACGAGCTGTCCAAGCGTGTCCGGCTGGAGGTGGACACGGCCAAGGCGCGGGCTCTGGGGATCACCCGGCAGGATCTGTCCAACGCCTTGCAGCTTCTGCTGAGCGGCCTGCCGGTCACGCAGTACCGCGAGGGCACCGAGCTGATCGGCGTCGTCCTGCGCACCACGCCGGAGGAGCGGCTCGACCTGTCGCGGCTGGGCGAGCTGACCATCCGCACCGGCCGCGGCGCCGCGGTGCCGCTGAGCCAGGTCGCCGGCCTCGCCTACGAGCTGGAGGAGCCCGTCCTGTGGCGCCGCGGCCGCGAGACGACCATGACCGTCAAGGGCGACGTCACCGGCGGGGTCCAGGCCCCGACCGTCAGCCTGCGGCTGGACGCCGCCCTGGAGCCGCTGCGCGCCACCCTGCCCGACGGCTACGCCGTCACCATGGGCGGCGCCATCGAGGAGAGCGCCAAGGGCCAGGACTCCATCAAGGCCATGCTGCCGCTGATGCTGCTGATCATGGTGACGGCGCTGATGCTCCAGCTCCAGAGCTTCGCGCGGGTCGCCATGGTGCTGCTGACGGCACCGCTGGGGCTGATCGGGGTGACCGGCTCGCTCCTGCTCTTCGACCTGCCCTTCGGCTTCGTCGCCATGCTGGGCGTCATCGCGCTGGCCGGCATCATCATGCGCAACTCGGTCATACTGGTCGACCAGATCGAGCAGGACGTGCGGGGCGGCCGGTCGCGCTGGGACGGCATCATCGAGGCCACGGTGCGCCGCGCCCGCCCCATCGCGCTGACCGCGGCGGCGGCCATCCTGGCCATGATCCCGCTGACCCGCAGCGCTTTCTGGGGACCCATGGCGGTGGCCATCATGGGCGGGCTGACCGTGGCCACCGTGCTGACCCTGTTCTTCCTGCCCGCCCTCTACGCCGCGTGGTTCCGCGTGAAGGCCCCGGAGCGGCGGGCGCAGGGCAGCGGCGTACCGCAGGGCGCGATGCATCTGGCGGACTGATTTCCCCCCTCTCCCCTCTGGGGAGAGGGA
>JAEZHQ010000512.1 GCA_023416455.1 Pseudomonadota bacterium
GCCCTGGCCGGGGCGGCCTTCACCTACGACAACGCGCTGGCCGTCATCGCCCTGACCGCCTGCGGGCGGGCCGAGCCGGCCCGGCGCATCGGCGAGGCCCTGCTGTCCGCCGCCACCGAGGACCGCGCGGGGGCTGCCGGGCGGCTGCGCAACGCCTACCGCGCCGGGGCGCAGGGCGAACGGCCAATCCCGCCCATGGGCTGGTGGGACGGGGCGGCGAACCGCTGGCTGGAGGACGCCTACCAGGTCGGCAGCGCCACCGGAAACGTCGCCTGGGGCGGGCTGGCCCTGCTGACGCTCGGCGAGGCGACGGGCGAGACGCGCTTTCGCGACGGCGCGGCGCGGCTGGGCGCCTGGGTCGTGGAGCATGCGCGCGACCCGCGCGGGCCGGGCGGCTTCACCGGCGGTGTCCAGGGCTTCGACGACGCGCCGCGACCGCTCGGCTGGAAATCGACCGAGCACAACACCGACCTGGCCGCCCTGTTCGACTGGCTGGGCCGCGCCGGGGCGCCGGGGGCGTGGTCCGGCCCGGCCCGGGAGGCGCGGGCCTTCCTGGACGCCCTGTGGGACGCGGATGGCGGCTGCTTCCCCATCGGCACCGGCCCCGACGGCGAGACCGTCAGCCACGCCACCTCGGGCCTCGACGCCCAGCTCTGGCCCCTGCTGCTGCCCGACTCGCCGGAGCGGTGGCGGCGGGCGCTGGCCTGCGCCGAGCGCCGCCACGCCGTGACGGGGGGCTTCGACTTCAACGACGACCGCGACGGCCTGTGGGTGGAGGGGACGGCGCAGGCGGCGCTGGTCTACCGCGCCCTCGGCCGTCCGAAGGAGGCGGAGCGGCTGTTCGCCGTGCTCCTGCGGGAGGCCAGTCCCGGCGGCTACCTGTGGGCGACCCGCGAGCCCAGCGTCACCACCGGCCTCGCCATCGGCCCCGACAGCACCACCGACGATTTCCGCTACCACCGCCGCCCGCATCTGGGGGCGACGGCCTGGGCGGCGCTGGCGGCGCTGGGCTGGAACCCCTTCACCGGGCGCTTCCTGCCTTAACGGCCTCCCGGGCGCCGCCCATCGGCGGGGCGTCCCGCCGCGGCCGGCTCATGGTCCCTGCCGCTCGCCGATCAGCGGGGTCCGGGCGGCGGTCGGACCCTCGCAGGCGCTGAGGATGTTGCCGACGGTGACCCGCTCCCGCTCATCCATGCTCAGCCGCCAGCGCGCCTTGACGGCGATCCAGTCGACGACGTAGGGGCAGAGCGCGTCCGGCCACGGCGGCAGCCAGTCCTCCGGACCCTTGGAACCCTTGGCGCGGTTGGCGGCGGCGGAGGCGGCGAGCAGCGTCAGGGGGTCGGTCAGGTCGTTGGCGTAGGCGGCCCGCTTCTCCCGCGGCCAGTCGTAGCCGCCGCTGCCGTAGGCTTCCTCCAACGGCACGCGATGGTCGATGTCGAGCTGGCGCGGGTCGGTGAAGGTCTCCCCCGTGTAGGGATCGTGCCAGACCCCCGAGAGCACGGAACAGCGGTCGGCCGACAGGACCGCCGGCTCGGCGGAATCGCGGATCAGCACCTCCTCCCGCGTGTTCAGGCAGCCGCCTCCGGGAGAGAGCCAGTGCGGCCAGTCCTCGCGCCGGTAGCCGCGGTTCATTTCCGGCTCCACGCGGATGCCGTCAAGCTCGGCCCGGACATGGGCGTAGTCGATGGCTGGCTCGACCCGCCCCTCCGGGGTGGGCGCCGCCGGTGGCCGGCCGGCGGTGCGCCCGCGCTCCGGCGGCGCCTCCCGCCCGATCAGCACGTCCAGCGTGCCGTGCGGCAGCAGCTCGTAGCGTTCCAGGAGAAACACGGCTCCGATCAGGAGCAGGACGGCGACCAGCCCGCCCAGGGAGAAGGAGCGGCCGCGCCGGGGCGTTCCGGGTTTCCGTCTCGCCATGCCCGCTTCCTCCGCGCAGACCGCTTCGGAGGGTCAACAGGCGCCGCCGGGAAAAGAAACGCCCCGCCCACGGTCGTACCGCCGAGGAGGCGCCCGGAACGGCAGGCGCCGCCGTCACGCCCAGACCGGCTCCGGCAGGCTGTCGGTCAGCAGGCGGGCGACGAGGTCGGCGCCGTCGCTCCGCCGGCCCGCCGCGACCAGGAGCGCCAGCTCGGTTTCCGGCAGAGGCGGCAACCCGTCCGGCGGGCCGAGGCGGCGGGTGCCCGGCGGCAGGGCGCTGAGCGGAAGCACGCTGACCCCGAGCCCGCCGGCCACCGCCGCCCGCACGCCGGCGTGGTTGGGGCTGGAGTAGGCGACGCGCCACGCCCGTCCGGCCCGGTCCAACTCGTGAACCGCACGGTTGCGGTAGACGCAGCCCTGGGGAAACAGCACCAGCGGCAGCGGATCCTCCCGGTGCAGGGGGGAGTCGGCCGGCCCGACCCAGCACAGCGGCTCCCGCCACGCCGTCCGGGCGCCGGAGCGCCCCGGCTCCTGCTTGACCAGGGCCAGATCGAGGTCTCCGGCCTCCAGGTCGGCGCGCAGCCGCACCGACAGGTCGCAGCGCACGTCCAGCCGCACCCGGCGGTTCTGCCGGGCGAAGCCGGCGAGCAGCCCGGGCAGCCGCTCCACCGCATAGTCCTCGGGCACGCCGAGCCGCACCAGCTCCGGCGCCGCCTGGCCGGACAGCGCGCTGCGCGCCTCGTCGTTCAGCGCCAGCAGGCGCCGGGCGTATCCGAGCAGCCGCTCGCCGTCGTCGGTCAACGCCACCAGACGGCTGTTGCGGTCCAGCAGCGGCCGGCCGAGCTGCTCCTCCAGCCGGCGAATCTGCTGGCTGACCGTCGACTGGGTCTTGTGCACGCGCTCCCCCGCCCGGGTGAAGCCGCCGGCGTCCACCACCGACACGAAGGTGCGCAGAAGGCCGAGATCCATCTCACGCATGGCCGGACCATTCACATTATGAATGGAATGGATCATACCATCTCATTTCCAAATGAGAAGCGGCGGCGCCATCCTGCCTGCGACGCCTTGCCGGCCTCCCGCGGGAGGGCGGCGGCCCGGACCGCAACAGAGAGGCCCGCCATGTCCCACCCGACCGCTGCGGGGGGTCGATCCCCCGCCACCCAGGCCGCCGCGGCGAACGGCGCACCCCTGCATCTCGTGCTGCCCTTCTGCCTGGCCTGGAGTTCGGCCTTCGCCGCCGGCAAGGTCAGCCTGCTCGACTCCCCGCCGCTGCTCCTGCTGGCCCTGCGCTTCCTCATCGCCGGGGCCATCCTCACGGCGGTGGCCGCCCTGCGCGGCGAGCATCGCGGGCTGGACGGGCGGACGCTGGCCGTGCTGGTTCTGCTCGGCGTCCTGAACCACGCGCTCTACCTCGGCCTCAGCTACAGCGGCATGACCATGGTGTCGTCCGGTCTCGCCGCCCTCGTCATCAGCGCCAACCCGGTGCTGGTCGCGGCGGCGGCGGCCGTCCTGCTGGGCGAGGCGATGAGCTGGCGCAAGGCCGCCGGCCTGGCGCTGGGGGTGGCGGGGGTGGCCCTGGTGGTGCGCGGCCGGCTGGGCGCCGGACTGGACGCGCCGGCCGGGATCGCGCTGGTGGTCGGCGCGCTCGGCGCGCTGGTGGCCGGGACGCTGCTGTTCAAGCGCCTGGCGCCGAAGGCCGGCCTGATCGCCGGTACCGGGGTGCAGGTGCTGTCGGCCGGCCTGCTGCTGCTGCCGGTCGCCCTGGCGGTCGAGGATGCCGGCGCCCTGCGCCTGACCGGCCGGCTGGCCGCCTCGCTCGCCTTCCAGGTGCTGGTGGTGTCGATCGGCGCCTATCTGCTGTGGTTCCGCCTGCTGGAGCGCAGCTCGGCGACGGAGGCCAGCGCCTTCCACTTCCTGATGCCGCCGCTGGGGCTGCTGTTCGGCTGGGCGATCCTGGACGAGGCGGTCCAGCCCTGGGACATGCTCGGCCTGCTGCCCGTGGTCCTGGGCATCCGGCTGGTCACGCAGGCCGGGCCGCCGGCCCCGCCGATGGTCAGGGCATGCGCCCGGTGAGGGTGGCCCCCAACCCCTGGAGCAGGCCGACGTGGCACCCCTCCCCGAAGGCCGCGCGCAGGCGCGACGGGTCGCCGATGGAGACGCGGATGTCGCCGATGCGCGCCGGCTGGTGGCGGCGCGGGACGCGGCTTCCGCACAGCTCCTGAAGCACTTCGAGCAGCATGAGCAGCGACGTCGGCCGCCCGGTGCAGAGGTTGTAAAGCTCGGCGTCCCGCGGCCCCCGCTCCATCGCCCGGACGAGGAAGCGGACGACGTCGCCGACGAAGACGAAGTCGCGCACCTGCTGCCCGTCGCCATGGATGTCCACCCCCTCGCCGCGCGCGACCCGGCGGGCGAAGATGGAGATCACGCCGGAATAGGGCGAACCCGGGTCCTGGCGCGGCCCGTAGACGTTGAAGAAGCGGAAGCCCACGGTGGGCACGGCGTGGCCTTCCCAGGCGACCCGCGCGTGCAGCTCGCAGCCCAGCTTGTCGGCGCCGTAGGCGGACAACGGGCGTGTCGCCGAGTCCTCCCGGAGCGGTGTCTCCGGGTTGTCGCCGTAGACCGCGGCGGAGGAGGCGTAGACCACCGGAAGCGGGGGGCGGGTCCCGTCGGCGCGCGCCGCCTCGAACACCGTGACGGCGCCCGACAGGTTGGTCCGGTGGGTCTCCGCCCACAGCTCGCGCGCGCGCTGGACGGAGGCCACGGCGGCCAGGTGGAAGACGCCGTCCATTCCCTCCATGGCCTGGCGCACCGCCTCGGGATCGGCGACGTCGCCGACGACGAGGCGGGCGGCCGGCGGCTTGTTCTCCAGCCGTCCGGTGGACAGGTTGTCGAGGATGGTGACCCAATGGCCGTCGGCGATCAGCCGGTCGGCCAGGTGCGACCCGATGAAACCGCAGCCGCCGGTCACGAGGTAGTGGGCCATGCGCGTCCTTTCCCGGAGGGGTTCGTCCTGCGTTCCGATTGTTGTCACGCGGCGGCGGCGCGAACAGGACATCTTCGGGATGAGAGGGCGGCGCAAGGGATGCCGCAGCGGTTCCGTTCGGGGGATCGCCGGCGAATCGGCCGGGCCGCGGCGGACTCCCGGGCCGGAGAGGCGGGACCGATGGTTCAACAGGCTTATCCACGGCCTTATGCACCGATCTGTGGATAAGTCCGGTCAAGCGCCCGGGGGGAGCGCCGCCGCGACCGTTCCGGGTGGAAGAAGCCCTGGCCGGACGGCGCGCGGCGGCGTATGTGTGGGCCGCCATCGCGAATGGTTCGCAACACTCGGGGTCCCCTTCCATGATTCCGTCCGACGTCGTCGCCGCCGGCGACTATGAAGCGCACGCCCGCTCCCGCATGGGGGAGAATGCCTGGGCCTACATTTCCGGCGGGTCCGACGACGAGCGGACCCTGCGGTGGAACAGCGAGGCCTTCGCCCGGCTGCGGCTGCGGGGACGGGCGCTGCCCGATGTGCGCGATGTCGACACCCGGGTGACCCTGTTCGGGCGGACGCTGGAGCACCCCATCCTGCTCGCCCCCGCCGCCTTCCACCGGCTGGTGCATCCCGACGGGGAGCTGGCCACGGCCCTTGGCGCGTCGGCCATGCAGGCGGGCTTCGTGGTCAGCACCCAGGCCAGCGTCACGCTGGAGGCGATCGCCGCCCGCGCCTCCGCCCCCCTCTGGTTCCAGCTCTACGTCCAGTCCGACCGCGGCTTCACCGGCGCCCTGGTCCGGCGGGCCGAGGCGGCCGGCTATCAGGCGCTGGTGGTGACGGTGGACGCACCGGTCAGCCTGCGCAACCGCGAGCAGCGGGCGGGATTCCGCCTGCCGCCCGGCGTGGAGGCGGTGAACCTGCGCGGCCAGCCGGCGCCCCCGCCCGCCCGGGACGAGCGGGAGGCGCTGCGCAGCCTGCTGGCCGCCGCGGCGCGCTGGGAGGACATCGCCTGGCTGCGCGGCTTCACCACGCTGCCCATCCTGCTCAAGGGCATTCTCGATCCCGCGGACGCGGAGCGCGCCGTCGCCCATGGGGCGGACGGCATCATCGTCTCCAACCATGGGGGGCGGGTGCTCGACACCGTGCCGGCCAGCATCGAGGCCCTGCCGGCCGTCGCCGAGCGGGTGGCCGGGCGGGTGCCGGTGCTGATGGACGGCGGCGTGCGCCGCGGCACCGACGTGGTGAAGGCGCTGGCGCTCGGCGCCTCGGCCGTGCTGGTCGGGCGGCCCTACCTCCATGCGCTGGCCGTCGGAGGCCCGGCCGGGGTGGCGCATCTGCTCAAGATCCTGCGCACCGAGCTGGAGGTCGCCATGGCGCTGACCGGCTGCCCGTCCCTCGCCCGCATCGACCGCTCGGTCCTCTGGCCGGACCATGCCGGCCTTCCGAATCGCCCGCCCGCCCAGGGGAATCGGGTGAACGGTTTATGAGGCGATGAGGCTGGCGAGGAAGTCGTCGTCCCAGGCGGCAACCTTGCGGCGGACACGGAGTGAATCTTTTCCCGGTGCCCTTCGGATCAGATTGTGGGC
>JAEZHQ010000610.1 GCA_023416455.1 Pseudomonadota bacterium
GGCGGCAACTGGGGCGGTTGGGGTCAGCGCAGGCAGGGCGGAAGCGCGGGCTGGGGCGGCGCCACCGCGCCCGGCGGCTGGTACGGCGGCTGGCGGCCCCCGGTCTGGGCGGCGCGCGGCCCCTCCAGCTTCGGCGTGTGGAACGGTCTGTTCCTCTGGTTCCTGCTCGACAACCTGAGCCGCCCCGGCTACGCCGACTGGTTCCACCACCACGCCGGCGATCCCGGCTACGCGCAGTGGCGCGCCGAGGCCGAGCGGACGGCGCGGGACGATCCCGCCCTGCGCGCCCGGCTCGACGATCTGGACGCCCGGCTGCGGACCCGGGAGGGCGAGCCGCGCGATCCCGCCTATCTGCCCCCCGACGTCCCGCCCGAGGTCGCCCGCGCCGGGATGGCGGCGGATGCCGGGGACGGCGGCGAGGGCGGCGGCTTCGGCACGGTGGTGGTGCTCCTCATTCTCGTCGGGGCCGGGGTGGTGGCCGTCCTGGTCCTGCGCCGCCGCGCCGCCTCCAGCAAGGGACGCTCCCCCATGACCCGCAATCCGCTGGGCACCGCCGCCGGGATCCTCCGCCAGAAGATGTCCGGGGCGCGCTACGAGCCGTCGCTGTTCCGCGTCGGCATGACCCTTACCCCCGATCCCACCCCTTTCCTGCTGGCCGGGACGGCGATCAAGGCGGTGCCCCCCAGCGGCTCCGGCGGCGACGCGCTGGTCAGCGTCGAGGCGGTCGGCACGCTGGCGACGCCCGGCTTCGGCGGGCGCGACGTGCTGCACCGGCTCTACCTCCAGGGCGGGCGCGGCTTCTTCCAGCTTCATCTTGGCGCCGACGGGGCGCCGGACGAATCGCGCTGGTTCTCGACGCTGGACGAGATCCACCCCGCCGACGAGCAGGAGTGGGCCTTCTGGCTGGCCGCGGAGGACGGCATGATCGGTTACCCGCAGTTCCAGACCAAGGACGGCAAGCTCTACGACCGGCTGTGGACGCCCGGCTCCGACCGGGTTCCGCCCGTGCTGTTCGAGGAGACGCTGACCGACCACCGCGGCAGCCGCCGCCGCCGGGTCTCCGCCATGCTCTATGCGGCCGCCACCGGCGCTGCGGATCCGGCGCCGTCGGTGGAGTATGTGCTGGTGGCCGCGGTCGAGGACGCGGGGGAAGCCTGGGTGGAGGTCCGTGCCGGCATCGACATCAACCCCGCAACCCTGTCGCTGGCCTGAGGCGGGCGGCCGGACATGCGCGCCCCCGGGGACACCAACGCCTTTCCAACCCACGCCCCGTGCCTTCACCCATGCGTGTGAACGACGAATCGCCGAGCCAGCCCGGATGGATCCCATGGACACCAGTTTCGCGCTAATCCTGCAAAGCCTCGGAGCCGGCCTGCCGCTGCTGCTGCTTCATTTCGGGGCGACCCTGCTCCTGTTCGTCGTCGGCGTCGCCATCTACGTCTACGTGACGCCGCTGCACGAGCGCGAGCTGCTGGCCGAGGGCAACGCCGCGGCCGGGGTCGTGCTGGGGGGGACGATGGTGGCGCTGGCCATCCCGCTGGCGGCGACGCTCGCCACCAGCGAGGCGCTGGCGGACATCCTCGTCTGGGGGGCCATTGCACTGCTCGTCCAGTTGATTACCTTCCTCGTCGCCATCCGGCTGTTCCGCGACCTGCGCTCGATGATCGAGTCCGGGAACGTGGCCGCGGGAACGACGCTGGCGGGCCTGCACATCGCCGTCGCGCTGATCAACGCCGGTGCCATGGCGGGGTAAGCCCCGCCCTGGAAAGACAGCGGGGTAAGCCCCGCCCTGGAAGGACAGCGGGGCAAGCCCCGCCCTGGAAGACCGGCGGGGCGCGTCAGTGGCCCCGGCGGACGACAAGACCCAGGCGGGGTTTTCACCCGCCGTTCATGGAGGGACTGCACCGATGTTCACGTTCATCCGCAACCTTGTCGGCGTGAAGACCGACGGCGCCGTCCAGTCCGCCGTCGAGGCGCTGGTCCGCTGGGACCCGCGGGCGGCCACCGAGGCCGAGCTGCGCACGATGGAGGAGCATCTGGACCAGCTCGGCCTTCAGGTCGCCCACGCACGGGCCGCCTACGACAAGGAGCAGAAGGAGGCCGACGCCATCAGCCAGCTGTCGCGCCAGCGCATGGCCGCCGCCGAGCAGTTGCAGCAGCAGTGGGAAACGGAAACCGACCCCGCCCGCCGGGCGCAGCTGCAAAAGAGCCTGGAGACGCTGGTCGGCATGCTCGAACAGATGGCCCCGGAGATCGAGCGCGAGGAGGCCGATGCCCGCGACGCGCGGGAGTTCCTGGACATGCTGGAGAAGACCTACGCCGACGCCGGCAACAAGCTGAAGACGGCGCGCAGCGACCTGCAACGGGCCGAGCGGGATCTGGGCCGCGCGGCGCAGCAGCGCCAGCTCGCCGAGCAGCGGGCCGACGCGGCCCGCCAGGCGGCGGGTCTGAGCGGGGCGACCTCCAGCCTGGGCACCGCGCTGAAGGCCATGCAGGACGCCGCGGCGCGCGACCTCGCCTCGGCCGAGGCCGCCAGCGCCAAGGCGCGGCTGCTGCGGCCGAGCCAGCCGGAGGAGGAGGACCCCAACATCAAGGCCGCGCTGGCGGCCGTCACCGGGCAGCAGCCGACGCCCACCAACCTGGGTGACCGGCTGGCCGCCCTGAAGGGCCGGCACTGATTGCGGCGGCGTCCGGCGGGTTCCACCGGACGCCGCCCGCCCGGGCCCCCGCCCGCGCCCCGGGTCGCCCAGCGTCACCGATTCTTTCATCGTCACCGATTCACCCAATGTCATGGCGGGCGCGTCGGCGACACCGCCTTATACCGTTTTGAAGGAGCGTCGGCGTGACCAATCCACACACCCGGCCCGCCGCCACGGGGGGGAAGGCCGGGGGTGCGGGGGAACGCCGGTCGTTGTGGGCCGCGGTCTCGGGACGCGGGGGCCGGACGGAGCGAGCGAGCCCATGAGCTGGTATTTTTCCGTGGCGTTCGGGCTGTGCGGGCTGTTGGCCGGCCTGCTCCGCGTCGGCCTCGCGATCGTGTTCGAGGCCGGCGCGTCCCGGGTCGAGGCCGAGGTCGCCGGCCTCCTGACCCTCATGCTCGGCGGCTTCCTGATCGGCGGGATCGTCGACATCGGCTTCCGCGTCCGCAGGCGGCGCAAGGGGCGCAAGCGGCCCGGAGGCGGGGCGTCCTGAGCCAAAGGCGCTGGCGGCTTCCGCAACCACCTCCGGTCCAGCCGGCCGGCCGCCGGGGTTGAAAGAGCGCCACCATCGATCGGGACGTTCCGGCCTTGGCATCAGCCCGGCGGAATGCCCAGGCGCAGCAGCATCTCGACCAGACCACTTTCGCTGATGGCCAGCGCGGCCTGGCCGGGCGACAGCCAGCGCCGCTCCCGCTCCTTCTTCTCCGGCCAGTCGGCCAACTCCTCCTCGACCTCCAGCAGATAGACGGTGACCGTGCACGGGACCGACTTGTTGGCGGTCAGCCGCTTGGCGTAGCGGTAGGCGCCGAAGGGCCGCTGTTCGACCCTGCCGCGCACGCCCGCCTCCTCGAACGCCTCGCGCGCGGCCATGGCGTGGGGCTCGACCGCTTTCTCCGCCCAGCCCTTGGGGATGATCCAGCGCCGGGTCTCGCGGGACGTGACGAGGAGGACTTCGATACGGCCATTGACCAGCCGGTAGGGCAGTGCGGCGTATTGGATGCGGGGGGCGGCGTCTTTCATCCTGTCGATGTGGGCAGGCGGTGCCCGGCAGCCAAGCCCGCCGGACGGGGAGTCTCCTCCGGCGGCGGGGGGTGCCGGTGACGGCATGTTCCGGGTTGCATACTTAAGTATGCAGATGTTTCAGTATGCTCATCGGGGCGTCGAAATCTTTTGATAATATTTCTGCACTGTAATAAAAAGCCGTCATTCGAACATGTCCAGGACAGCATGGAGACCGCGGGAACCGCCATGATGCCGAACCGGAGCGCCGCGATCCAGGCCATCATCCGCCTGCGCCAGCACAGCCGCGACTGCCGCTGCGTCGAGGCGCGCGCCCTTCTGGTCACGGTGGAGCGCCGGATGGTGCAGCTCATCGACCTTGAGCAGCAGTTCCCCAAAGGCCGCTGGGCGGCTGAATAGCGCCGCGCCACCGACCCTCCCAGGCCGCAGCCGCCCCCGGCCAGGGCCGGACGTCCGGACTTTCCGGCCCCGGAAGGGGTTTGTGGAAGCCTCCAACGGCTTCACGATCGGTCTTCCAGCAGCCAGCGCCCGCCGGACCGGCAGGCCACCGCCGGCGCACCGGGATCGCGGCCGGCGGCGGTGGTCACCACATGGCGGAGGACCACGCACGCGCGCCGGCCGCCGGCCGGGTCGTCCCGGCGCCCGGTGACCGTCACCTCGCCGGAGCGCGCGCCGTCTTCCGACAGCCATTCGACGGGGATGCCCGGAGTGGCCAGGGCGGTGGCCAGGGCGTGGGCGATCCGCGGCTGGTCGTCCCCGGTCAGGTGCAGGCGCGTGGCGTTGCTCCACGCCGGGCCGACCAGCCGGTCCGGCGTGGACAGGCGGATGCCCACCCGGTCGGAGGCGAGCGCCACGGCGAGACCGGGCGCGTCGTGGGCGAAGGCGGCGGCGTCGGCCTCGGCGACCAGCGCGCCCAGCCCGGCCAGCCCCGCCCGGGTGGCGTCGCCGG
>JAEZHQ010000611.1 GCA_023416455.1 Pseudomonadota bacterium
GCGTCGAGCTGCTCGCGGGCCATGACCAGCCGTTGCAGCGCGGCGGCGGCGGCGCCTTCCGCCTGCCGTGCCGCGGGAAGGCCGGCGGCGTCCTCAGTGCGCCGGGCGGTCTGCCGGTTGACCGTCAGCATGAGGGCGCGCACCGCCTCCTCGGCGGTGGCGAAGGCGGCGCGGGCGCGGCCCAGCTCGGCCTCGTGGGCGGTCCAGCGCAGGTGCCAGAGGACCGCCTCGGCCTTGCGGATGTGCTCCGACAGGTTGCGGTAGCGGGCGGCCTGGCGGGCCTGCTTCTTCAGGCTCTGGAGCTGGGTGTCCATGGCCCCGACGACGTCGTCGAGGCGGGTCAGGTTGGCCTCGGCCGCGCGCAGCCGCAGCTCCGCCTCGTGGCGGCGGGAATGCAGGCCGGTGATGCCCGCCGCCTCCTCCAGGAGCAGGCGGCGGTCCTGGGGCCTGGCGTTGATGATCTGGCCGACCTTGCCCTGGCTGACCAGGGCGGGGGAGTTGGCGCCCGAGGCGTTGTCGGCGAACAGGAGCTGGACGTCGCGGGCGCGCACCAGCTTGCCGTTGATGCGGTAGTCGGAGCCGTTGCCGCGCTCGATCCGGCGCGCCACCTCCAGCTCGTCGTGCTCGTTGAAGCCGGCCGGGGCGGTGCGCGTCCGGTTGTCGACCAGCAGGGACACTTCGGCCAGGTTGCGCGCCGGCCGGTTGGCGGTGCCGCCGAAGATGACGTCGTCCATGTCGTCGCCGCGCATCTTCCGGGCCGAGGTCTCGCCCATCACCCAGCGCAGCGCCTCCACCAGATTCGACTTGCCGCAGCCGTTGGGGCCGACGATGCCGGTCATGCCCGGCTCGATCACCAGTTCGGTGGCGTCGACGAACGACTTGAAGCCGGACAGGCGCAGGCGCGTGAAGTGCACCGGGAAAACCTTCTGCTCGGGCCGGCCGGCTACTTGGCCAGCTTGTCGATGGCCTTGGCGAAGACCTCGAAGGGCTGGGCGCCGCTGATCCGCTCGGCCCCGTCGTTGAGGATGAAGGTCGGCGTCGATTCCACCTTGTGCTCGCTCTGCCCGGCAAGGCGGCCCTTGAGGATGCCGTCGGCCAGCGCCTGGTCGGCGAAGCAGGCGTCGATGGCCGCCTGGCTCATGCCGGCCAGCTTGCCGTACTGGGACAGCGCCTTGGCCGGGTCGGCGGCGCGGCTCCACTGGGCCTGGCTCTTGAAAAGGACGTCGAGCAGCGGGAAGTAGCGCTCCGCCGGGGCGCAGCGCGCCAGCATGCTGGCCCGCAGCGCCGCCTGGTCGAAGGGGAAGTCGCGGAACACCAGCTTGGCCTTGCCGGTGTCGATGTAGGCCTCCTTGATCTTCGGCAGCGTCTCGGTGTGGAAGGTGGCGCAGTGCGGGCAGGTCATCGACGAATAGTCGAGGATGGTCACCGGCGCGTTGGGATCGCCCAGGACCCGGTCGGCCAGCAGCTCGGTGGCCGCGGTCTGGGCGTTGGCCGGCCGCGAGCCGAGGATGGCGAGCCCCACGATCAGCGTCATGCCGATGCCGAGCAGGATGAGAATGCCCAAAAGGTTGCGGTTCACGATGCCCTCTTCCCTACCAGATGTTGAAGTTATAGCCGGTTCCGCCCGATTGGGACAAGGGGTCGGGGCGCCGCCGCACCGGTCCGGTCAGCGTTTCGGCCGGGCCAGCAGCGAGCGGCCGAAGCGCTCCAGCGTGGCGCGCAGCGCCTCGTCCTCGACGGTGGCGGTGGTGGTCATCACCGCCATCTCCTCGTCCATGGTCAGCGGGCGCTGGCGGACCGTCGCCGCCGGCCGCGCCAGCGGGGCGGCGTGGATCAGCCTGATCTTGGCCACCGCGCGGTAGCCGAAGAATCCGTTGATGCGCTCGATGATCTGGGGCTCCAGATGCTGAAGCTCCAGGGCGATGGCGCCCATGGCCCGGATGTGGAGCGTCGCGTCCTCCCGCCGGCCGCGCGGGAAGCTCAGCTTGTCGGGGGCGGTGCGCAGGCTGAGCTGATGGCCGACGATCGCGGGCCAGTCGGTGATCAGCGCACCGAAGGCGAGCCCGCGCTTGCCCAGCGCCTTGCCCGCCACGTCCTGGACGGATTGGCCGATGCGTCGCGGTCCGTTCATGGGGCGATCCTGTTCAAGTATTGCGCACCCTGGAGCGGACCGCGCAAAATCGGAATCGATTCGAAGCGTGAATCCGCTCGCAAAACAAAGGCATAGAGTGTCGTGCGTTTCGGAATGAACGCAGGGCACTCTAGCGCAAGCGCGCCGGACTCCGCCAGCGCCGGGACCGTCCCGCGCGGACGCCCCTTCCGCCGCGGGCGCTGGCGCCTTATCTGTTGCGCCCATGACCCGCGACGCTTCCACCGCTTCCGAACGGCTCCTGTCCTGGTACGACCGCCACCGCCGCGACCTGCCCTGGCGCGCCCGGCCGGGGGAGGAGGCCGACCCCTACCGCGTCTGGCTGTCGGAGATCATGCTCCAGCAGACCACCGTTCCGGCCGCGACCCCCTATTTCCATGCCTTCACGGAGCGCTGGCCGACGGTGGCGGCGCTCGCCGCCGCCCCGCTGGAGGAGGTCCTGGTGGCCTGGGCGGGGCTCGGCTATTACGCGCGGGCGCGCAACCTCCACAGATGCGCGCAGGTGGTGGCCGCGACCCCCGGCGGGCTCTTCCCCGACAGCGAGGAGCGGCTCCTGGAACTGCCCGGCGTCGGTGCCTACACCGCCGCCGCCATTGCCGCCATCGCCTTCGGCCGCCGGGCCACCGTGGTGGACGGCAACGTGGAGCGGGTGGTCGCCCGCCTTTTCGCCGTCGAGGAGCCTCTGCCCGGGGCCAAGCCAAGGCTGCGCGCGCTGGCCGCCACGCTGACCCCGGACGCCCGGCCGGGCGACCACGCCCAGGCGATGATGGATCTGGGAGCCACCGTCTGCATCCCGCGCAAGCCGCGCTGCATGCTGTGCCCCTTGGCCGACCGGTGCGAGGCCCGCGCCCGCGGCCTCCAGGAGGAACTGCCGCGCAAGGCGGCCAAGGCGGAGAAGCCGACCCGCCGCGGCGTGGCCTACTGGCTGCTGAACCCGCAAGGCGCGGTCCTGCTGCGCCGCCGCGCGGAGGAGGGGCTGCTGGGCGGCATGACCGAGGTCCCTTCCACCGGCTGGACCGCGGCCGCGCCCGACGCCGCCGCGGTCGCCGGCGCGGCACCGCTGGACGCGCCCTGGCGCCGGCTGCCCGGTATGGTCCGCCATACTTTCAGCCATTTTCACCTCGAACTTGGTGTGGTCGCCGCGCAGGCCGGCGACGGCTGGCGGGCGGCGGAGGGCCTGTGGGTCCCGCTCGACCGGCTGGGCGGGCAGGCGCTTCCCTCCGTCATGAGGAAGGTGGTTCGCCACGCCCTCGCCCACGCCTGAACGGGACTGTGCGGGGACGGGTGAACATGGTGCGGCGTGCGATGATGGTCTTCCTGGCGGCGCTTGCGCTGGCCCTGCCGGCGGCGGCGGATCCGTCGCCGCATCCCGCCGCCGCCCGCCCCCCCGCCCCGGCGGCGGCGCGGGTGACGCTGGAAATCGTGCTGGCGGTGGACGGCTCGGCCTCGATCACCGACGGCGGTCTCGCCTTCCAGCTGCTCGGCCACGCCGCCGCCTTCCGCGACCCGGCGCTGGCCGACGCCCTGTCGGCCGGGGCCGTCGCCGCCACGCTGGTGGTCTTCTCCGGCCCGCACAGCCTGCGCGTGGTGGTGCCCTGGACGGTGCTGGCCGGCGCCGGGGATGCCGCGGCCTTCGCCGACCGCATCCTGGAGGCGCCGCGCGGCATCCAGGCGGATTCCACGGCGCTGGGCAGCGCCATCGACGACTGCGCCCGGCTGTTCGAGGGCAACGGCATCGAGGCGCCGCGCAAGGTCATCGACCTGGTGTCCAACGGCTTTTCCAACAGCGGCCCCGACCCGGCCGGCGCCCGCGACCGCGCCGCCGCCCGCGACATCACCGTCAACGCCCTGGCCATCCTCGACGAGTTCCCCTGGCTGGAGGAGTATTACCAGGAGAATGTGATCGGCGGCGCCAACAGCTTCGTCAAGACGGCCATGGACCGCGACAGCTTCGTGGCGGCCCTGCGGCAGAAGCTGATCCAGGAGATCGCCGCCCTGCCGCCGCCCAACCGCTTCGCCGTTGCCCACCCATGACCGCCCGCTCCCCGGCGCCGGCCGGCCAAACGGCATGTTGCGGGGATGGCGGCACGCCGGTGCCCTACGGCCCGACCCTCACCTGCCGCGGATGGACGGACGGGTGCGGCGGCAGGGCATGGAGGGCAATCCGCGTTGCCGGCGCCGCGCCGGGGCCGGTCCGAGACGTGCGGCGCCGCCGGTGGCGGCGTCCCTATCAGCGGCGCGCGCGCTCGATCTCGACGCCGACGCTGGCGGCATCGGGGAAGACGTCGAGCTTCTCCACCCGCACCTTCACCGCGCCGACGCGGGCGTCGGCCAGGCAGCGTTCGGCGATGCGTTCGGCCAGCGTCTCGATCAGTGTGATGTGGCCCTGGCCGACCAGCCCCTTCACCACGCTGGCCATGTCCTCGCCGGTGACGCCGGGGGCGAGGACCTCCAGGTCGAGGTTGAGGCGGATGCGCTGCGGCTTGATCCGCTCGTGGGCGTAGACGCCGACCAGCGCGTCCATGACCAGATCGCGCACGAAGCAGCGGGTGGACAGGGACGCCAGTGCCGAACGGGGCGCCGGGGCGGTGACGGTGGCAAAGAGCTTGTTCATGGCGCACACGCCTATCACGCCGCCGCGGTCCTGCCAAGAAATCGCGGCGGCGGGCCGTCCCTGATACAATCTCGAAAGAAGGAGATATGAGCCGCCGGCCGCGGCTCAACGACAGACCTCTTCCGAAACGCTATCAGGCGCCCTCGGCGCGGATGCGCTCGCGCAGCACGTCGATGGGGCGCAGGTCGTCGCCCTCTTCGTAGTGCCAGAAGGTCCAGCCGTTGCAGGCCGGCAGGCCGGCCATGGCGGCGCCCACCTGGTGGATGGAGCCGCGGTGGTCGCCCCGCGCGTTGGAGCCGATCAGCGTGCCGTCGGCGCGCACCCGCGCCACGCAGCGGCGGCGCAGGTCGAACAGCGAGGTGCCGGGGCGCAGCAGGCCCCGCTCCACCACCGAGCCGAAGGGGATGCGCGGCGCGCTGCGCTTGGGCGGCGTGTCGAGGACGCTGAGGTCCGGTGCCTCCTCCACCGCGTCGATGCGGGCGCGGGCTGCCTTGGCGTAGCCTTCGTCGCGCTCCAGCCCGATCCAGCGGCGGCCGAGCCGTTTGGCCACCGCCCCGGTGGTGCCGGTGCCGAAGAAGGGGTCGAGCACGGTGTCGCCGGGCTGGGACGAGGACAGGATGACGCGGTAGAGCAGCGCCTCCGGCTTCTGCGTCGGGTGGGCCTTGCGGCCGTCGCCGTCGCGCAGCCGCTCGCCGCCGTTGCAGATCGGCAGCAGCCAGTCGCTGCGCATTTGCAGGTCGTCGTTGAGCGCCTTCATGGCGTCGTAGTTGAACCGGTAGCGGGCGTCCTTGTCGCGCGAGGCCCAGATCATCGTCTCGTGCGCGTTGGCGAAGCGCGTGCCGCGGATGTTGGGCATCGGGTTCGTCTTGCGCCAGATGACGTCGTTCAGGATCCAGAAGCCCAGATTCTGAAGGGTCGCGCCGACGCGGAAGATGTTGTGGTAGCTGCCGATCACCCACAGCGAGCCGTTCGGCTTGAGGACGCGGCGGGCGGCGGCCAGCCAGTCGCGGGTGAAGCGGTCATAGGTTTCGAAATCGTCGAACTTGTCCCAGTCCTCCTCCACCCCGTCCACCCGGCTGTGGTTCGGACGCAATAGCTCGCCCCCGAGCTGGAGGTTGTAGGGCGGGTCGGCAAAGACCAGATCGACTGATTCCGCCGGCAATTCATTCATGCGGGCAACGCAGTCGCCCACGAGGATTTGATTCAGGGGGAGCATTGACGCAACCAACAGCAGCGACTCGACGCGAGGACAATGATTCGGCGACGAGTCGGCGTCAACTGGTTTTTGTCGCAAGAGTCAGGGGAGTCAGGCGCTTACGGCCATTTGCCGGGCCACTGGTGCAAAAGTGACTCGGTGGTGTGGGGTGACGCCGTGGTGGCGCAGGGCGTCGAGATGCTCGGGCGTCGGATAGCCGGCGTTGCGTTCCCAGCCGTACTGGGGGTGCAGCGCCGCCAGCCGCGCCATCTCGCGGTCGCGGGCCACCTTGGCGACGATCGAGGCGGCGGCGATGGACTGGCTCTTGGCGTCGCCCTTGACGATGGCTTCGGCGTGGCAGGGCAGGTCGGGCCTGAACCGGCCATCGATCAGGGCCACCGCGGGCGCTTCGCCGGCGAGGCCCCGGTAGGCGCGCGCCATGGCGAGCAGGGTCGCCTTGTGGATGTTCAGGTCGTCGATCTCGGCGGCCGTCGCCTCGGCGAGCGCCACCGCCAGGGCGTGGGTCCGGATCTCCGGCTCCAGCGCTTCGCGGGCGGCGCGGCTCAACGCCTTGCTGTCGTTGATGGCGCGGGCCAGCGCCTCGGGCAACCCGCCCGGGGGAAGCACCACGGCGGCGGCGACCACCGGCCCGGCCAGCGGCCCGCGCCCGACCTCGTCGATTCCGCACACCCGGCGGCCCTGGCCGAGCGCCGTCTCATAGGACAGGTCGGGCCGCGCGCCGGGCGTGGCGGCGGCGGTCCGGGTCGTTCTGGCCGTGCCGGCCGTCTTCGCCTTGGTCGTCATGGCCGGCAGCATAGCCGCCGCCCCGGGCTTGGCAAGGGCGTCCGCCGGACACGGGATCT
>JAEZHQ010000038.1 GCA_023416455.1 Pseudomonadota bacterium
CCGGCGGCCGGCGGGGGCGGGGTCGCCGCCGCCGCGGAAGCCTTGGAGGCGCGCCTCGTCGTGTTCACGGTTTCCGGGCAGTCCTTCGCCCTGCCCGTGGAGCAGGTCCAGGAGATCGTCCCGGCGCCGCCCGCGGTGACGCGCGTGCCGCGCGCGCGCGCCCATCTGCTGGGCGTGATGACCTTGCGCGACCGGCTGTTGCCGTTGGTCGGGCTGCGCGCCCTGTTCGGGCTGGAGGCCCGGCCGGACGGCGGGGCCGGGCCGGTTGACCGGCGGGTGGTGGTGGTGCGGGCCGAGGACGGCCTGGTCGGCGTGGTGGTGGACGGCGTGCACGAGATCCTGCGGGTTCCGCAGGACCGGATCGACCCGGTCCCGCCGCTGCTGGCGCGCGAGGCGGAGTTCGAGGACGTCGCCGGGATCGCG
This sequence comes from Pseudomonadota bacterium, assembly GCA_023416455.1. Classification (GTDB taxonomy): domain Bacteria; phylum Pseudomonadota; class Alphaproteobacteria; order Azospirillales; family Azospirillaceae; genus Azospirillum. The sequence continues at coordinate 424 of JAEZHQ010000038.1, forward strand.
CGGGTGGACGGGGGACGGCGGCTGGTCTCGGTCCTGTCGGCCGCCCGCCTGTTCCGCCACGGCGCGGCGCTGGGCGGCGGAAACGACGAGGGGGAGCGCGGGATGGCGGGCGGCGAAGCGGCGGAGCGGGCGGATGCCTTCGTGGTGTTCCGGCTGGCCGGGGCCGAATACGGGCTGCCGGTCGCGGCGGTGCGCGAGGTGATGCGCCGTCCCGAGGCGCTGACCCCGCTGCCCAACGCGCCGGACTTCGTCCGCGGCGTGCACGCCCTGCGCGGCTCCGTGCTGCCGGTGGTCGACCTGCGCCGGCTCCTCCGCCTGGCGGGGGACGGGGCCGGGGGGAGCGAACCGGCCGCCGCCGGGGAGCGCGTCGTGGTGCTCGCCGCCGGGGAGGCGCGGGCGGGGCTTCTGGTCGACGCCCTGGCCGGCATCGTCCGCATCCCCGGCCGCTGCGTCGCCCCCGCCCCGGTGGTGTCGCAGGCGCAGCACCGGCTGATCCGGCGGCTCGCCACGCTGGACGATCCCGGCGGCGCCGGCGGCGAGGGCCGGCGCATGATCCTGCTGATGGATCCGGGCGAACTGCTCGACATGGACCAGCTGGCCGCCCTCCTGGCCGCGGCGTGATGCATGATCAAGGTTCTGGTCGTCGACGATTCGGCGCTGATGCGGCGGCGCATCGCGGACATCCTGGCCTCCGCCGGCTTCACGGTCCAGACCGCGGCCGGCGGGCTGGAGGCGCTGGAGCGGCTGCGCGCCTTCGACCCCGACGTGGTCACGCTGGACGTCACCATGCCGGGCATGGACGGGCTGACCTGCCTGAAGCGCATCATGGTCGAGCATCCCAAGCCGGTGGTCATGGTGTCGTCCCTGACCGCGGACGGCGCCGAGGTGACCCTGGAGGCCCTGCGGCTCGGCGCGGTGGAGGCGGTGCAGAAGCCGGGCGGGGTGGGCGCCATCGCCCGCATCGCCACGGATCTGGTGGCCACGGTCCAGGCCGCCGCCTCGTCGCGCCCGCGCCGGACCCAGGGCCTGCGCGAGCGGCTGCGGCTGGCCCGCGCCCGCATCGCCGGCGAGGACTTCGTCGCCCAGGACCCGGCGGCCGGGCCGGAGGCCGACCCGGGCGGCCACGGCCTCGTCCTGATCGGGGTGTCCACCGGCGGCCCGAGCACGCTGGAGGAGATCCTGCCGGTGCTGCCGGCGGGGTTCCCCTGGCCCGTCGTCGTCGCCCAGCACATGCCCGCCAGCTTCACCGGGACGCTGGCCCGGCGCCTCAACGACCTCTGCCCGCTGACCGTCGTGGAGGCGGTCCAGCCCACCCCGGCGCTGCCCGGCACCGTCTGCATCGCGCGCGGGGGCGCCGACGTGCAGGTGGTCCGCCGCGGCGGCCGGCTGGTCGTCCAGCCGGTGCCGGCGGCCGCGGAGCGGAGCTGGCACCCCAACGTGGACCGTCTGGTGGAAAGCGCCATGCGGGCGGTGGCGCCGCAGCGCCTGGTCGGGGTGCTGCTGACCGGCATGGGGTACGACGGGGCCGCCGCCATGGCCGAGCTGCGCCGGCGCGGCGGACGGACCATCGCCGAGTCCGAGGAGAGCGCGGTGGTGTTCGGCATGCCGCAGGAGCTGGCCCGGCGCGGCGGCGCCGACCTGGTCCTGCCGGCGGACCGGGTGGCCCAGCAGCTCCTGCGCTGGATCCCGCCGATGCCGGCGGCGGACGACGGCGACATCTGAAGCGTCGGGAGAGCACGACATGGCCTTGGTCAAGGCAGGCAAGACGGCCGGACTACCCGCTGCGGGCGGCGGCGCGGAGGAGAGCGATCCGCGGCTGTGGCTGGAGGATCCCGACCCGGCGCGGCGCCGCCGCGCGGCCCACGCCTTCGGCCAGCGCGCGGACGCCGCCGCCGCGCTGGCCGCCCGGCTGGGGCGGGAGGAGGACGCCAGCGTGCGCGAAGCCGTCCTCACCGCCCTGGTGCGGACCGCCAGCCCGGAGGCCGCGGCCCGCCTCGTCCCCTTCCTGGCCAGCGACGACGCCGGCCTGCGCAACGGCGCGATGGAGAGCCTGCGGCAGATGCCGGCGGCGGTCGTCCTGCCGGAAGCCGTTCCCCTGCTCGGCGACGCCGATCCCGACCTGCGCATCTTCGCCGCGCAGCTGGTCGGCGCCTTGCCGCACCCCGAGCGCCGGTCCCGGCTGGCCGCGGTGGTGGAGGCCGACCCGCAGGTGAACGTCTGCCTGGCCGCGGTGGAGGCGCTGGTCGAGACCGGCGACCCGGCGGTGCTGCCGAGCCTGGAGCGGCTGGCCGCACGCTTTCCGGACGACCCCTTCGTCGCCTTCTCCGTCGACGCGGCGCGCCGCCGGTTCGCCGGGAACTGACGGCATGGCCGCGCCGCCCGTCCCCGCGCCGCCGGGCCTGGATCCGGCCGACTACCAGCTTTTCTGCACCTTCCTGCGGGAACGGACCGGGCTGTCCTTCACCGAGGCCAAGCGCTACTTCGTGGATCGCCGCCTGGCCGAGCGCATGGCCGCGGTCGGCGCGGGGAGCGCCCGGGACTACCTGAACCTGCTGCGCTACCAGGCGTCCGGGGAGGAGCTTCAGCACCTCGTCAACCTGATGACCGTCAACGAGACCTACTTCTTCCGCGAGAAGTACCAGCTCGACTGCCTGGTCAATTCGGCGCTGGACGAGGTGGTGCGCGGGCGGCGGCCGGGCGACCGCGTGCGCATCTGGTCGGCCGGCTGCGCCACCGGCGAGGAGCCCTATTCCATCGCCATCATGCTGCTGGAGCACTGGAGCCGGGTGGACGAGTACGAGATCGAACTCTACGCCTCCGACATCGATTCCAAGGTCCTGGCCCACGCCCGCGCCGGAATCTACGAGGAGCGCGCCCTGCAATTCCTCCCGCCCGCCCTGGTCGCCAAGTACTTCACCGCGATCGGACCCGGCCGCTGGCGCATCATGGAGGCGCTGCGCGAGTCCGTCGACTTCTCGCTGGTCAACATCGTCGATCCCGCGCAGGTCGCCCGCTTCCGGTCCATCGACGTCATCTTCTGCCGCAACCTGCTCATCTATTTCGACGATCTGGGCCGGCGGGAGGCCGCCGCCATGTTCTACGAGGCGCTGGCGCCCTGCGGCTTCGTGTGCCTCGGCCATTCGGAGAGCATGAGCCGCATGTCCTCGCTGTTCGTGCCGCGCCGGTTTCCCGACGCCATCCTCTACCAGAAGCCCCAGAGCTAAGGAGGCCGCCCGGTGAGCGACACTTCACAGCCGAACGATCCACCCGACGGACCGCGCCGCCGCGTGCTCGTCGTCGACGACGCGGCCACCGTGCGTGCCTACACCCGCCGGGTGCTGGAGGACGACGGCTTCGCGGTCGACGAGGCGGTCAACGGACTCGACGGGCTGGAGCACGCGCTGTCCAGCCCGCCGGACCTGCTGATCGTCGACATCAACATGCAGAAGATGGACGGCTACACCATGCTGCGCGCCTTGCGCCGGGAGCCGGGCCTGCACGACGTGCCCGCCATGATGATCAGCACCGAGGCCCGGGACAGCGACCGCGAGGCGGCCCTGCGGGCCGGCGCCAACTGGTACCTCGTCAAGCCGGTCCGGCCCGGCGACCTGTCCGCCGCGGCCCGGCTGCTGACCGGCCGGCGGACGGCGGCTGGGCCGGGGGGCAGGGAGGATGCGCCATGAGCGGCAACCATGAAACCCCGCTGTTCGAACAGTTCGTCGTCGAGGCCCACGAGCTTCTCGACGCGGCCGGGGAGGCCCTGCTGCGGCTGGAGCGCGCCCCCGCCGACGCGGCGGCGGCCCGCGACCTGTTCCGCGCGCTGCACACGCTGAAGGGCGCCACCGGCCTGTTCGACATGGCCCCCTTCACCCGCCTGCTGCACGCCGGGGAGGACACGCTGGCCGCGGTGCGCGACGGCCGCGCCGCGGTGACGCCGGAGCTTGCCGACCGGCTGTTCGACCTGCTCGACCTGGGGACCCGCTGGACCGGCCATCTGGAGGCGGAGGGAGAGCTGCCGGCCGGGGCCGACGCCGTCGCCGGCGAACGGGAGGCCCGGCTGCGCGCCGCCCTGGGGCCGGCCGGCGGCGGGAGCGCCGAGGGTCCGCCGGCCGACACCGGCTGGCTGGAGGGGCTGACCGCGGAGG
>JAEZHQ010000070.1 GCA_023416455.1 Pseudomonadota bacterium
CGGCCGATGAGCAGGAAAAACAGCAGCGAGACCGCGCCGTCGAAATAGGCGTGCGGGCCGCTGTTGATCGTCTCGAACAGGCTCATGCCGGTGGCCAGCAGGACGCCGATGGTGATCGGCACGTCCATGTTGGTGCGCCCGCGGCGCAGCGCCTGAAGGGCGGAGCGCAGGAAGGGCCGCAGCGCGTAGGCCACCGCCGGCATGCAGATCAGCGCCGAGATCCAGTGCATGAGGTCGCGCGTGGCCACCCCCATGCCCTGGCTGTGGCCGGCCCACACCGACACCGACAGCAGCATCACGTTGCTGGCGGCGAAGCCGGCCACGGCGAGCGAGCGCAGCAGCTCCGTCTCGGTCTTCTTCTGGGCGTCGCCGAGCCGCTCCGGATCGAAGGGCACCGCCCGGTAGCCGAGCCGGGCCACCGTGCCGGCGACGGTGTTGGCGTCGGTCTCGGCGGTGCGCCAGCGCACGGTCAGCCGGCGCGTCGTCATGTTGAGCCGGGCCTGGACCACCCCCGGCTGGCGCCCCAGGGCGGATTCGATCAGCCAGACGCAGGCGGCGCAGTGCAGCCCGTCCACCATCAGGTGCAGGGTGGCGGTGCCGTCGGGCGCCGGCTTGGCGTGCGGGGCGTGGTCGATGACCGGCGCCTCGCCGTCCGGCCGCAGCGGCCGGGCCGAAGGGTCGACGGCGCGCCGCTCGTAGTAGCGCTCAAGCCCGAGGCCGCGCACCAGATCGAAGGCGGCGGCGCAGCCGGTGCAGCAGAAGGGGCCGCTGCCGTCGGACGCCGTGGTGCCGGCTCCCTCGACCGGTCCCTGCCCGCAGTGGAGGCAGCTGCTCATGTCATTTGACCCAGATGCGCGTCTGGTCCTGGTAGTCGCCGGTCGGGTGCTCGATCTCCACCCGCAGGTCCCACTGGCCGGGCAGGGCCAGCGTCACCGGCGCCCCGTAGCGGCCCTCGCCCAGATAGGGCAGCTCCATGGCGAGGTCGTGGCCCTGGCTGGTCGGGCGGATGAAGGAGACCTTCACGGTCGCGCCATGGAGCAGGTTGCCGTGCTTGTCGCGCAGGGTCAGCGCGACGATGCCCTTCTGCGGGTCGGTGGAGGTGAATTCCGTCGCCACCCGCCAGCCGCGTTCCGCCTGGGCGCGGGCGCCGGCCAGATCCTCGTTGTAGCGGATGCCCTTGATGAAGTGCTGCTCGGTCTGCACGCCGGTCCAGGTGGAGAAGGCGAAGTGCAGCATCACGCCATTCACGGCGACGACCACGCCGAAGAAGGCGACGAACATCCAGGGAATGTACCAGCCCGGCTGGCGGCCGGTGGAGCGGGGCGGCGTCCGGCGGTTCCCGGCGTCGGTGGACATGGTCATCGTCTCGCGAACCTTAAGCGGTGGGTGGTGTCTCGGGCGTCATGCGGCCGGCCGGGCCGGGGATGCGGAAGCCGCCGGCCTCCGTCATTCGGCCGGCCCCATGAAGACCGACTCGTAGCGCGCGGTCTCACCATCGGCCGAGGCCAGATGGAAGGTAAGGGGCTGGGAGGCGCCTTGCAAAGGGGCGCGCGGCGCTGTCACGAAAATTCTGTAGGTGGCGACCGTGTCGGGTTCGGCGGTCAGGTGCCGGCTGGCCGCCTGCTCGTCGCCCTCGGCGCCGGCCACGGCGATGGTGGCGCCCGCCGGCCCGGCGACGGTCAGCGTGTAGGCGCGGGGGTCGCGGGTCATGTTGGCGATCTTGAAGGTGTAGGCGTTGCGGATGCTGCCGTCGGACAGGGCGACGAACAGCGGGGCGCGGTCGCGCAGCACGCTGATGTCCAGCCCCGGCTTGAGGACGAGGCCGACCGTCATCGCCCCGGCGATGACCAGCATCATCAGCCCGTAGATGATGGTGCGCGGGCGCAGCGCGCGGTAGCGCGCCGGCTTGCCGGCGGTGGCCAGGGCCAACTGGTTGGTCTGGGTGTCGAAGCGCACCAGCCCGGCCGGCCGGCCGATCCGGCCCATGACCTCGTCGCAGGCGTCGATGCACAGGCCGCAGCCGATGCACTGCATCTGCAACCCGTCGCGGATGTCGATGCCGGTCGGGCAGACCTGGACGCAGTTGAAGCAGTCGATGCAGTCGCCCCGCCCGGCGGCCTTGCGCTCGTCCCAGCCCTCGGACTTGCGCAGCGCGCCGCGGCCCTCGCCCCGCCAGTCCTGGTAGGTGACGATCAGGCTGTCCTCGTCGATCATCGCCGACTGGAAGCGCGGCCACGGGCACATGTAGGTGCAGACCTGCTCGCGCGCGAAGCCGGCCAGCAGGTAGGTGGTGGCGGTGAACAGCGCGATGAAGCCGACGGCGGTCGAGGAGGCTTCCAGCCGCAGCAGGTCGCCGAGCAGGGTCGGCGCGTCGGTGAAGTAGAAGATCCAGGCGCCGCCGGTGGCCAGCGCGATCAGGATCCAGACCAGGTTCTTCAGCGCCTTGCGGCCGGCCTTGCGGAGCGTCCAGGGGGCCTGGTCGAGGCGGATGCGCTCGCCGCGGTCGCCCTCGATCAGCCGCTCGACCCAGACGTAGAGGTCGGTCCACACCGTCTGCGGGCAGGCGTAGCCGCACCACACCCGCCCGGCCAGCGAGGTCGCCAGGAACAGGCCCAGCGCGGCCAGGATCAGGGCGCCGGTCAGGTAATAGATCTGCTGCGGCCACAGCTCGACGAAGAAGAGGTAGAAGCGCCGGTTGGCGAGGTCGAGCAGCACCGCCTGGTCGGGCGCGTTCGGACCGCGGTCCCAGCGCAGCCACGGCAGCACGTAGTAGATGGCCAGCAGCACGCCCAGCGCCGCCCACTTGATCCGGCGGAAGCGGCCGTGGACGGCCTTCGGGTAGACCTTGACGTGCTTCTGGTACATGGAGCGCGCGGTGCGCTGGCGCGGCTTGGCCGGGGTGGCGGCCGGGGGCTCCATCGGGGGCTGCGGCAGATCGGTGGTGCTCATGAATCTCGCCTGTTCTCGGAGATGATCGCGGTCACGCGGTCCTGCCGGGCCGCGACGCGAGCGTGCCGATGAAAATGCGGCGTCGTCGGGCGGGAGTATGGCGGCCAATTGCCGCAGGCGCATTGCGCTGGATCAATGGTCAACGGCGCTCAACGCGGCCCGGCAGGGGGCCGGTCGCGGGGCCGCCACCCCCATGTTTGCCCGCGTTTGGCGGCGTTGCGCGGGGGCTGCGACGCCGCACCCAGCCGGCCTGCGCCCATAAAATGCGCCCATAAAAAGAGTGCCGGGGAGTCGCCTCCCCGGCACCGGGATGTCCCTGGGGAGCGGCCTTGCCGCCCCGTCAAACCGATGCCTGCGGCATCGGCCGGCCGCATGCCCCTCGCGCACAGCGCTGCGCCCTGTGCCGTCGGGTTTGAACCCAAGGCGCTTGATGGAAGCCATCAAGCGCCTTGCGGATCACTTCCCGCCGCCGAGGTTGTGCACATAGACCGCCAGCGACTTGACCGTGGCGTCGTCCAGACGCTTGGCCCAGGCGGGCATCACGCCGGCGCGGCCGTTCGTGATGGTCTCCACCAGGGCGGCCTTGTCGCCGCCGAACAGCCAGTTGGCGGTGACCAGCGGCGGCGCGCCGACATCGAGGCCGATCGCCACCGAACCCTGGCCCTCGTCGCCGTGGCAGGCCACGCAGTTCTCCTCGTACACCACCTTGCCCTTCTCGGCGGCGGCGGCGTCGGTCGACCGCTTGTTCAGGGCCAGGACATATTCGGCAACCTGGGCGATCTGCTCGCGGTTCAGGATGCCGTCCTTGCCGAAGGCGGTCATGCCGGTGCCGACGGTGCCGCGGGTGTCCGGGTCGTCGGAACGGATGCCGTGCCGGATGGTCTTGTAGATGTCCTCGGTGGTGCCGCCCCACAGCCACACGTCGTCGGCCAGCGTCGGGAAGCCCTTGGCCCCCTGGCCGCCGGCGCCGTGGCAGGCCGCGCAGTTCTCGTTGAAGTAGGAGCGGCCGCCGGCCATCGCGAAGGCCAGCAGTTCGCGGTCCTTCTGGATGTCGCCGACCGAGGCGGCGGCAATGGCGGTCAGGTACTTCTCCTGGCCTTTCTTGCCCTCGGCCATCTTCTGCACCAGCTCCTCGCGCTGCGAGTAGCCGAGCAGGCCCTTCGTATAGCTCTTGCCCAGCGGCCAGGCCGGGTAAAGAACGTAATACACGATCGACCAGGCGATGCAGACGTAGAAGATGTACAGCCACCACTTGGGCAGGGGGTTGTTCAGCTCCCGCAGGCCGTCCCACTCGTGGCCGGTGGTCTCGACGCCGGAAAGGGCGTCCGTTTCCTTCTTTGCCATGGCCTAAAACTCCTGACCATCTTCCTTGAGCGGGATCCGGGACGCGTCCTCGAACTTGCCGCGGTTGCCGGGCCACATGGCGTACACCAGGATGCCGGTGAACAGCAGGGCCAGCCAGACGGTCCAGAACGACCGCAGGGCAATGGTGATCGAATCCAAATCCATGGATCCCTCCCGGTTACTGCTGGAGCTGCTTGGGCGACTGGTACTTGGTGAAGTCCACCATGGTGCCCAGCACCTGCAGATAGGCCACGAGGGCGTCCAGTTCCGTGACGGCCTTGTTGCCGGTGAAGTTCGCGACGACGGCCTTCGGGTAGCGCTGCATCAGGCCGGACGTGTCGGCATCCGGGTTCTTCTGCGCTTCGAGGTCGGCCTTGGCGTTGGCGATCTGCTCGTCCGTGTAGGGGACGCCGACGATGCGCAGGGTCTTCAGGTGATCCTGGATGTCGGTGTACTTCAGCGGACGGTCCTTCATCCAGGCATAGCCCGGCATGATCGACTCCGGCACCACGGCGCGCGGATTGACCATGTGGGCGACGTGCCAGTCGTTGGAGTACTTGCCGCCGACGCGGGCAAGGTCCGGACCGGTGCGCTTGGAGCCCCACTGGAAGGGATGGTCGTACATGCTTTCCGCGGCCAGCGAATAGTGGCCGTAGCGCTCCACCTCATCGCGGAAGGGGCGGATCTGCATGCTGTGGCAGTTGTAGCAGCCTTCGCGGATGTAGATGTTCTGCCCGGCCAGCTCGAGCGGCGAATAGGGCCGGACCCCGTCCACCTTCTCGATCGTCGACTCGATCGTGAACAGCGGGACGATCTGGACAAGGCCGCCGATCGCCACCGTGATCAGGATCAGAACGATGAGCAGAAGCGTGTTCCGCTCGATCGTGTCGTGACTAAAGCCCTTTTTTTCCTCAGCCATTTTGTCGGATCCTCCGGGCGTCAGGCCGCACCGACCGCCGCCTTGTGCGGGGCGGTGGCGTAGGGCTTCTCGATGCGGACATCACCCTTGGCCGTGCGCCACAGGTTGTAGACCATGATCAGGGCGCCCAGGAGGAACAGAACGCCGCCCAGGGCACGGATCACGTAGAAGGGATGCATGGCCGCAACCGTCTCGACGAACGAGTACTGGAGGAAGCCGAGGTTGTCGTAGGCGCGCCACATCAGGCCCTGCATGATGCCCGACACCCACATGGCGGTGATGTAGAGCACGATGCCGATGGTGGCGGTCCAGA
>JAEZHQ010000135.1 GCA_023416455.1 Pseudomonadota bacterium
CCGTCCGTCCCCTCGGCCGGGAGCCGCAGCCCTGGCCGCGCGCGCGGGCGCAGGGTCTGGCGCCGCCGGTCGGCCAGGCGCTGGACTTCCTGTCCAAGGCGCTGCCCCGGGAGCTGTCCGGCCGGCCGGTGGCGGCGGTGCAGGAACGGCCCCTGGCCTATGCCGGCCTGTTCAGCTCGGCCGTCGCCGGCAGCAGCCTGTTCCGGAGCGCGGATTTCCAGCCCTGGCGCGCCGACCGGTCGGCTCTGGCCGAGCAGCGGCGGGGCTTGCGCGCGCTCCAGGCGGCGGCGGAGGCCAACGGGGTGACCCGGTTCCTGCTGCTGGTGGCGCCGGACAAGGGCACGGTCTATGCCGACCTCTTGCTGGGCGAGCCGCCGCCCCGCTCCGCGGTGGAGGAGGTGCTGCACGCCGACCCGGCCCTCAACCTGGTGCCGCTGGCCGCCGGCCTGCGCGGCCTGGTCGCCGCCGGCGCCACCGACGTCTACCGGCCGAACGACAGCCATTGGGGGGTGGAGGGCCACCGGCACGCCGCGCGGGCGGTCCTCGCCGCCCTCGGGCGTCTGGACATCCTGGCCGCGCCCGACGGCCCGAGCGTCGCCACCCTGCCCTGCAAGCCGGCCTACCCCGACTGCGCCTCTTTGCAAGTGCAGGCCGATTGATACGGTCGGCGGACGACGGGCCGCTGCCTTGCCGTCGCCCGCCGGGCCAGCCCCGCCAAGGCAGCGTCACGAATCCGAGGGTCTTCCGGCCATGGAACAGCATCCTTCCCAAACGGGCTCCGTCCGGGCCGGCGTCGCCGACGACGTCGTCGCCATCGTCGTCACCTACAACCGGCTGGCCCTGCTGCCCACCTGCATCGCCGCGATCCGCGGCCAGGAACCGCGGCCCGACCGCATCGTGGTGGTGGACAACGCCTCCACCGACGGCACCGCGGAATGGCTGGCGGCGCAGAAGGAGCAGCTCGGCAGCGAGCTGGTCGTGGTGCGCCAGACCAACTGCGGTTCGGCCGGGGCCTACCACGCCGCCTTCGAGACCGCCCTGGCGCTGGGCGCCCACCGCTGGATCTGGAGCACCGACGACGACGGAATCGCGCAGCCGGGCGCGCTCGCCGAGCTGCTGGAGCAGGCGGAGCGCCACCGCCTGGATCTGGTCGGCCCCATGGTCCTGGCGGCGGAGGACCGGTCCGTCCTGGCCTTCCCCATGCATGGGCGCAAACGCCCCGAGGAGCTGGCGGCGGCGGCCCAGGACGGGCTGGTGCGCGATTCCATCGCGCTGTTCAACGGCAGCCTGCTCCACCGGCGGGTGTTCGAGCGGATCGGCAACATCAAGCGCGAAATGTTCATCTGGGGCGACGAATGGGAATTCACCCTGCGCGCGCGGCGCGCCGGGATGAAGGCCGGCACGGCGGTGAGGGCGCTGCATGTCCATCCCGGCATGACCCGGCACGAGCGGCCGGTCCTGGGCGGCCGGCTCGGCACCGTGGAGGTGATGCCGCCGGGGCGCGCTCCCCATTACTTCCGCAACCTCGGCTACATCCACGCCAACTACGAGAAGGCGGTGACCATCCCGCGCACGATCGTCAAATACACCGCGCACCATCTGCTGAACCGCGACATCAAGGGGCTCGGCCTCTTCCTGGAGAGCTACCTGGCCGGCCTGAGGGACATCTATCCCGAGGAGCAGCGCCGGCCGCCGGCCCGCCTGCCCCTGCCCGCGCGGCCGGCCGCCGCCCGATCCTCCTCCTCCGACGAGGTCGCCTGATGGGGGGGACCGCGCCGGCGGTCAGCGCCGTCATCGCCACCTTCAACCGCAGGGACGAGCTGCGCACCGCCCTCGCCCGGCTGGGCGCCCAGACCCACCCGCCGGCCGAGATCCTGGTGGTGGACGACGGCTCCAGCGACGGCACCGACGCCATGATGCGCGCGGAGTTCCCCGCGGTGCGCTACGTCCGCCTGCCGCACAACGCCGGGCTGATCTACGCCCGCAACTTCGGCTTCGTGAACACCGCGGGCGACTATGTGCTGTCGGTGGACGACGATTCCTGGTTCGCCGAACCGGACGGGCTGGCCCGCGCCGTCGCCCATCTGGAGGCGCACCCCGACGTGGCGGCGGTCGCCTGCAACATCGAGACGCGCGACGGGCTGGTCTATTTCCCGCGCGGCCGGGCGCCCTTCGACGTGCCCTGGTACGTCGGCTGCGGCCACCTGCTGCGCCGCCGGGCGGTGGCCGCGGTCGGGCTCTACCTGCCGGAGCTGTACCGCCAGGGCGAGGAGAAGGACCGCTGCCTGCGGCTGGCCGGGGCCGGCTACCGGGTGGTCGCCCTGCCCGACGTCATGGTCTACCACGACAAGAGCGAGAAGGGCCGCAAGCCGGGGCTGGAGCGCTTCTACAACCACCGCAACGACCTGATCCGCGAGATCGCCCGCTGCCCGGCCGGGCTGCTGCCCTGGCGCTTCGCGCGGAGCTGGATCGGCAACAGCTGGAAGAACCTGCGCCACGGCCCGCGCACCACCGACCTCAAGGTGCTGGCCGCCCTTCCGGAGATCCTGCGGATCGGGCTGCGCAACCGGGCGCCGGTGAGCGTCGCGGCCTACCGCCGCTGGCTGCACCTGTCGGCGACCGCGGCCCCCGGCCGGATGCCCGCCGCCGAGCCGCCGCCGCGGCCCTCGGCGAGCCCACGGGCGGCGGCGTAAGGCCGGCTTTACCGGTTTTGCCGGATGCCCGAACCCGCCCGCCCCCCTGTGTGGGCGGCGGTCGGACATCCCCCTCAGGCAGAGGACCGCGACAGGTGGTGCCCCAGCGCCGCGCGCAGTTTGTTGAGGCGGCGCGGCAGCTTGCGGAGCTGGTTGAGGACGGCCGGCTGCGGCGGGTTGACGGGCTCGCTCAGCAGCTCCGGCGCCATGCGGCGCACCAGCTCGGCGTGGTGGCGGCTGGCGCGGCGGGTCTCCACCGGCAGCGACAGGGCGACGGCCAGGAAGTCCGCGCAGTTGCCGACCTGGACCAGCTGGCGCCCGGTCAGGTCCACCCCCTGGTCGATGGCCGACAGCCAGCCGGCCACGCGCTGCTCCAGATAGAAGCGGTCGCGCAGGTCCATCGCCGGCTCCGGCGTGCGCGCCACCCAGTCCAGCCATTCCCGCAGGGCGTCGTAATGGGACAGCGGGTTGTAAAGCTCGCCCCGGAAGGCGCCGAAGATCCGCGCCGCCGTGTCCTCGCCGTCGGGCTCCAGCCCCGCCGGGATCTGGCGCCAGTAGAAGCAGCGCGCCACCTCGAACACGCCGCCGTGCAGGACGACGCTGCCCTCCGGCACCCGGTCCCAGGCGCCGTTGGCGTGGAACTCGCCGTCCAGCGCGGCGCTGTGGCCGCCGGTGTGGGCGGCGTGCTCGCGGGCGCGGCGCCGGTCGGCCGGCCCCGCCTCGATCAGCCGGTGCTCCGCCCCGGCGAGGCGCGCCAGCTTCGGGGGCAGCTTGCGGTCGGCCGGCGTCAGGTCGGGATGGTCGAAGGTGAAGGTGCCGAAGGGAACGCCCGCCCGGCGGGCGGCGGCCAGCAGCAGGCGGGTGTCGTAGCCGGCCGTCAGCTGGAGCATCAGCGGCCGCCCGGCCACCGCCCGCGCCAGATTGCGGACCGCGGTCACCAGAATGCCCTCCAGCCGGTCGAGCGCCGCCGATTCGCCAAGCCCCGGGGCGACCGGCGGGAGCAGCCGGCGGACGGTCAGGAAGCCGTCCTCGCCCGGCCTGCGCGACGGGTCGAGCCGCTGCGACGGCAGCAGCCGGCGCACCCCCTGGAGGCCGGAGCGCGGCAGCGGGTACCAGTCGAGCCCGGCCTCGTGCATCAGGCGGCGGCGGAACACCGCCCGCTCGCCCAGCCGCTCGGCCATCACGCCGGCGCTGGAGGTCAGAGTCAGCTCGCCGTCGACCACGGCGTAAAAGCAGCCGAGCGTTCCGCCGGCGTCCAGATGCACCGCGCGGCTGCTGAGCAGCAGCCAGCGACCCGCCCAGGAGCGGCAGGCGTCGGCGACGCCGTCGGCGGCGGTCCCGGCCAGCGCCTCGGCGGGGTCCGGGCGCGCAGGGTCGGTCTGCACCGCCAGCCCCAGCAGATGCCAGACCGTTCCGTCGGCGCCCGTCACCCGGCGGACCGGCAGCTCCGGGCAATGGGCCAGGAACAGGCCGCCGATGTCCCGCACCACCCAGTCCGGCCGCACCGGACGGGCCTGGCCGGACAGGATGAATTGCCGCCGATGCAGCATGCCGATCTCCCCAACGGGTGTTTCGCGCTTCCCGCGCGGATAACACGCCCCGCCCGCGGAGGGTCGGCCCGCCCCCACCTTTGCGCCGCGCGCCCGCCCGTCGGGGGAAGGGACCGGCAACGGGCGGTCAGCGCGCGGTTGACTCCGCGCCCCACTGTCTCTATACAGCGGGGCTCATTTTTTGCCCTGAGATCGAGGAGTAAGGTGCCGTGAAACGCACGTACCAGCCCAGCAAGATCGTGCGCAAGCGCCGGCATGGCTTCCGCGCCCGCATGGCGACCGTCGGTGGCCGCAAGGTGATCGCGCGGCGCCGCGCGCGCGGCCGCAAGGTCCTGAGCGCCTAAGCCGCGATGCCGGCGCCGGACCGCGCGGTCGGGCGCCTGAAGCGGCGGCCGGAGTTCTTGGCCGTGGCCGGCACGCGGCGCAAGCACGTCGCCCCCGGCCTGATCCTACAGGTGCGCCGACACGACGAACGGCAGCGGCCCGCCCCCGGCGAGCCGCCGATTCGTCTTGGCCTGACGGCGAGCCGCAAGGTCGGAAACGCGGTGGTGCGCAATCGCGCCC